>JBBJOK010000049.1:0-2434 GCA_037721545.1 Chitinophagaceae bacterium | reverse complement strand
CCTTCTTCCACAATTTTTTCATCAACAGCATTAGCCACAATAGAAGCGCTTACTTTTTTAAGTGGATTTTTTCTGTTCTCTTCATAAGTCTTTCTATAATTTATAATATCTACGCAGGTAAATATTGCCGCCCTGAATGACCCTTCATCAGCTTGATTTTTTCCGGCGATGTCAAATGCAGTTCCATGATCAGGACTGGTTCTTACCCCGGTGATTCCGGCGGTGTAGTTAACGCCTTCACCAATGGATAATGATTTAAAAGGTATTAAACCCTGGTCATGGTACATGGCTAAAACAGCATCAAATTTTTCGTATTGTGCCCTGGCAAAAAATGCATCTGCGCTAAATGGCCCCACTACAAGCATATTGCGTTGCTTCGCATCTTTAATCGCTGGCTTAATAATTTCTTCTTCTTCTTTACCAATTAAACCTTCATCACCGGCATGGGGATTTAATCCCAGCACAGCGATCTTTGGTTTATCAATTCCAAAATCCTGTTGCAGGCTGGCATGCAATATTTGTAATTTACTGGTAATATTTTCTCTTGTTATATATTGGGCTATCTCTTTAACAGGCACATGTTCTGTAACCAATCCTACTTTTAAATTTTCTGAAGTAAGTAGCATCAACACATCTTTTACTGCAAATAAATTTTTGAAAAATGGAGTATGCCCTGTATGATTAAACTCATCGCTTTGTATATTTTTTTTATGGATAGGTGCGGTTACCAAACCATCAATTTTATTTTCTTTTAGTGCCTGGGCAGCTGCAAACAAACTTTTTATAGCATACTTGCCGCCAATTTCATTCATCACCCCGGGGGTTATTGCAACTTCTTCTTCCCAACAATTTAATACGTTTACCTGTTTATGGTTAACCCTTGAAAGCTCCTTAATATTCACGAAATTGAAAACAATTTCGGGAACACTCTTCTTGTAAAAATTAATTACCTTATTACCGGCAAATACAACGGGAGTACATATTTCCAATATCCTGTTGTCAGATAAAGTTTTAATGATAAGCTCTGGCCCTATACCATTTACATCGCCGCAGGTAAAACCAATTATGGGTTTGTGTTCTAAAATTACTGTGCTCATGATATCTATTTGATGTTTGCAAGGTAAATAATTATCATCTGCTTTATTACGATCACTGTCTATTTGAAAAACACTTGAATAAGTAATATGTAATTTGCATGGCGCATGTATACCTTAAAAAAATCCTTAGGCCAGCATTTTTTAAAAGATGAGGTTGTAATAAAAAAAATTATTGCGGCATTACAACGGCAAAATTTTAAAAACCTTTTGGAAGTGGGTCCGGGGGGTGGAGCGCTAACAAAATACCTGCTCGGAATTGCGAATATAAATTTTAAAGCTGTAGAGTTAGATGACGAGAAAGTGAATTTCCTTCTCGGGAAATATCCGATTTTAAAAGATAATCTTATTCATAAAAGCTTTTTACAAATTGACCGGCCTTTTGATGAACCATTTACAGTGATCGGTAATTTCCCTTATAATATTTCCACACAAATTCTTTTTAAAGTATTAGAGTGGAAAGAATATGTGCCTTGTGTGATAGGAATGTTTCAAAAAGAGGTTGCACAAAGAGCTGCCGCTAAGGAAGGAAGTAAGATATATGGTGTGCTAAGTGTATTAATCCAATACCATTATGATGTGGAATATTTATTTGATGTAGGAAATGAATGTTTTACACCGCAGCCAAAAGTAAAAAGTGGAGTGATCAGGTTAACATCAGTAAAAGAAAAATTGCCTGTTAAAAGTGAAAGAGCTTTTTGGGTATTGGTTAAAACGGCCTTTAACCAGCGCCGCAAAACAATGCGTAATGCAGTAAAAAGTTTATTTGCCCCGGAGATATTGCAGGATGAACTATTTGTACGGCGTGCAGAAACATTAAGTATAAAAGAATTTGCTGATCTAACCTTTAAAATGAATGGGGGTTAATCGATACATAACAAGCTTCTATAGCCTCCTTTATTCGTATTTTTGGTAATAGATTTTTAATTACTATGGCATATACCCCAAACAATAATGTTCGTATAGTTACAGCAGCTTCTTTATTTGATGGGCACGATGCTGCGATAAATATTATGCGCCGTATAATGCAAAGCAAGGGAGCAGAAATAATTCACCTTGGGCATAACCGAAGTGTTGCAGAAATTGTTGAATGTGCTATTGAAGAAGATGTACAGGGAATTGCAATTACAAGCTACCAGGGCGGCCATGTTGAGTTTTTTAAATACATGAAAGATCTGCTGAATGAAAACGGGTGTGGGCATATAAAAATATTTGGCGGCGGTGGCGGAACAATATTACCAAGTGAAATTGATGAGCTTCATAAATATGGTATAACAAGAATTTATTCTCCTGATGATGGAAGAAAAATGGGATTAGAAGGAATGATTGAAGATGTTGTA
>JBBJOK010000325.1:0-3566 GCA_037721545.1 Chitinophagaceae bacterium | reverse complement strand
ATAAAGCTTTTAAAGAGACTGCTTCTAAATATAAAGAGAAACTCGGCGATGGTTAAGTATATGCTGATATCTTATTAATTATAAAAATCGGATGGTAAAATTTTATTTATAGGATTATGTATTTAGTTCGAAAACACTTTATCTTGATACTAAGTTTCTATTTACTTTTTTTTCTTGATAAAAAAAAGTAACAAAAAAAATCAAGGCTGCATAAAAAAGTCTAAAAATTTGAATGCTTGTCTAAAATGAAATTAGCTCAAGCAGCAAAATGTATATAAACTTTTGTGCAACATACGAGCTAAAAGCAAACCCAGGGATTTGAACATGAATTTCATTTCTTAACGACAACCATTCAAATTTTCTTAACGCCTTTTTTATGAGGCCGATCCTAAGAATGCGAACTAAATACTTAATCCTATTTATTTTGAAAAGTAACAAGGATATTGATTACCCCAAATGAAATAGCCTGAGCAAACACCCAGGCTATTTTATTAATTTTATATGCAACAGAATTATTTGCTTTTTACTTTCTTACTCCCGTCTTTGTCAATCTTTATTTTTGTATCGCCGTCTTTAATTTTTATATCACCATCAGGCTCTACTTTCTTTTTATAATCATCATCATTAACGTTTATTCCTCCATTGCCTTCAACTTTAACTTTAACCCTATTGCCGCCACCTCTAACTTCTACATCACCATCACGATAAGTATATTTTCCATTAGAGCTTTTAACTACAGAATTATTAATCACTTTACCTGTTCTGCCATAAAACGTATCATTTGTTGCTGTGTTAACGTAAATGCCTATAGGTTCTTTTGTTTCTCCATTTATCATATAGCCTGTTTTTGAATCTTTCTCTACGGTTATGGTTTTTCCTGACTCAAGATCAATAAAACGATCTTCTTTATTATCACATCCTGTAAAAGCTACAAAGGTGATAAGCGATAAAAATAATAGATACTTTGTTTTCATGATAAATTGTTTAAAGGTTTATTAATTACAAAAATTGGTTCAAGTTTTATCATTTCTTAATTCCCGATTACTTTAATCATTGTACCAGGGGTTATTCTGTCTGTTAATCTCATCCCATTTAAAATAGCAAGTTCCTGAAGGCTTTTGCTATCTGTAACAGAGTAATTTCTTAATACTTGCTCTAGTGTAAGATTACTGTTAATTGTTTTAATTCTAATGCGATCAGCTTTTTTATTCAATTTACTTTGATCAGTGAGCTGGCGGAAACCTTCCATGGTATTAGTGAAATATTGTGAATACTGATTAAAATCCTGTGCTGAGGAAACTCCAAGAAAATGGTAGATTGATCCTCCATATTGAATTAAATATGAAAGAATTCTGATCGGCTGTTGTTGTTGCTGTTGTTGTCCCTGAGCTGGTTTTGGTTCGGCTATAAATGCGATAGCGGGAAGT
Source organism: Chitinophagaceae bacterium (assembly GCA_037721545.1). GTDB lineage: Bacteria > Bacteroidota > Bacteroidia > Chitinophagales > Chitinophagaceae > Ginsengibacter. Next base: position 2,139 of record JBBJOK010000325.1, on the reverse strand, counting down.
CCGTTTACATTTAGTTGTTTTGAATCTATTACCTGTAAATTATTTTGTTGAACTACCCCGTTAGCAGCTTCCTGCAAATTACTGCCTTGTGCAAGCATCATCATTAATAAAGCTTTTCCATCTTTTGGGGCTAATTGTACCCGTTGAGGAGTATTCTGATAGTTCCAACCTTGAGGAACAGGAAATTGAAACCTTAATACCGGGTGATAAAAAATACTATTTTCGAGGTATCCCTGCTGGGGATCTTCACCATAAACCATTCCCTCAATTCTTTGTAAATAACTATTGCGATTTATTTGAGCATTGGTTAGATTTAATTTTTGTTTCCACTCAATAGCAAGTTTGTTTACGGTTACATTTCTATCTCCGGGATTGGGATGAGTTGATAAAAATTCCGGTAACTCCGCACCGGCAGTGCCTTCGCCTTTTCTTTCAAGTGTGGTAAAAAAGTCGGCCATCTCCTTTGCATCATAGCCGATTTTGGAAGAATACTCTACACCAAGTTCATCAGCCTGACGCTCTGCATCTCTACCAAATTTTAAAAATAACAGTCCTAAGCCCTGGGATGCTGTTTCAGCAAGACGGGCAAAAGCCGGACTTATAACAGCCCCTGCAATAATACCAAATTGCCCTAGCATTGCATTTCTTTGTTGTGATACAGAATGTCGGGCAGTTATGTGACCTGTTTCATGGCCTAGTACTCCGGCAAATTGAGCTTCGTTATTAAAATGCGCCATTATACCGCGGGTAAAATATACATATCCACCAGGCGTTGCAAAGGCATTAAGTACCTCTGAATCAAGAATTTTAAATTCATAATTAATATTTGGCCTGTGTGAAATGGCAACCATTTGTTTCCCTTTTTGGGAAATATAGTCCTGTAGGGATTTGTCTTGATACAAACCAAATTGCGCAACAATTTGCGGGTCTGCTTCTTTGCCCATTGAAATTTCTTGAGCTTCTGACATTAATACAACCTGACTTTTTCCTGTTACAGGATTGCGGGCACAATTACTAAATAGGAAAATGGAGGAAGTGAGACAGGCAATTAAAGTAAGTTTTTTCATTATTGATGGGTTTATCTCTACAATTTTTGCAAAGATGATACCAAATGAAGATTTATAAGTGTTTTACATGGTGTTTACAAACTAAAGTGAAACTTTTATTCCGGAAATATTAGAATTCTCTGCGTAAAAAAGAATACAACAACTTTATTTTAAGTTCCTAGGCTTCCTGGCGAAGAATCTCCAGTGGTGGTTTTTGTAATACTACCCGGCTATTTATTAAACCGATAATAACAGTAAGCACACAAACGGAAACGAAAACAATTATTATGGGGATAGCTTGTGGAGTAAATTCCGTTTCAAAAGTATAATGCGCTAATGCCCAACTTGCTCCCATTGATAAAATAATTCCGGTTGCTGCTGCTAATGCTCCCAGGAAAAAATATTCCAATGCTGTGATTGCAAATATTTGTTTTCTGCTTGCACCCAGCGTGCGTAACAAAACGCTTTCTTGTATACGTTGATATTTACTAATAATTACTGATGATATTAATACTACTAATCCTGTAATAATGCTGAAGGCCGCAATGAAACGGATGACAAAACCAACTTTATCCAATATTTCATCTAATAATTTAAGAATTAATCCCAGATCAATTATGGAAACATTAGGGAATTGTTTTACTACTGCCTGCTGAAATGTTGCAGATGCTTCAACAGATGGTACATGCGTCATCAAAACATGAAACTGAGGGGCTTTTTCTAAAACACCTAAGGGGAAAACAACTAAAAAATTTGTTTGTATCCGGTTCCAATCTACTTCACGCATACTCCCAACTATTGTCGCAATAATTGATCCCTGTACATTAAACGTCATGGTATCTCCGATACTTATATTGTTTCTTTTAGCGAAACGCTCCTCCACTGATACATAAATATTGCTTCCGGGTTCGCTTGTTCCGCTCCATTTGCCCTCTGTAATTTTTTCTGAAGATGTTATCATTTCTCTAAATGTAACACGGTATTCGCGGCTGAATATCCATCGCTGCATTTCTATTGTACTATCTTTTTCAAGCGTAAATGCTGTAATATTATTAACTGCTTCCAACCTCATATTTACTATAGGTACGGTTGC
>JBBJOK010000001.1:0-45898 GCA_037721545.1 Chitinophagaceae bacterium | reverse complement strand
AAAAATAAAAAACAGCCATGTATAATAAAGGAAAAGGGCAGCGGCAATAAATAATGTGTAATCTTTCCAGCTAATATTTGTAAACATTGGCTTACTATTTTAATTCTATTGCAAATTACATCGCTGTATAAGCCATCCGGGTGAAGCCAGGTGAACCGAAGGTGAATTCCGCACATTAATAACTATCAATATTGCGGATCATCTTTTGCAAAAAACGCTTTACATTTTCCATTGCTTCATAATCAACTTTATCACTGCACTTTTGCAGGCTTTCTGTACTGAATCCCTTTTGATTTTTATTGGTAAGATGTGAGCCAGTTTTTTCAAAAAGGCTCTTATACGTTTCACCGGCTGCGCCACCTGAATCCAGAAAAGATTTATGCAGTAGATAAATTTCAGAACCTTTGAATGGAACATGAACATATATATCCCCTTTCTCATGTGAAACGACAGGATTACTTTCACTCAAATAAGGTTGGTCTAATTCTAAAAATTTTATTTCTTCTTCTATCCAGTGATTGATCTGTTCTTTAAGCGTCTGCATGCCCGATGAAAGGAGACAGTTAAGCCTTGTAGGTAATTGATTAAAATTCTTTTGCTCAAAGCGTAAAGCGGCGATCTTTTCTTTTTTGTTCTGTAAGGATTGAGTAAGTGCATTTAATTTTTTAAATAGGTATGCTATATAATCATCGTCATTATAATTAAAATAAAAGAGCACTTCCTTTATTGAATTTTCTGAAGCAAGTATATCATCAGTTAATAACTGATTCAACAGTTCTCTCTGATAGATCAGCTCATTATAGGTTGCGCACGTTTTATTTTCAGAGGAAAAACTGTTAAAGTTATTGATAAGAATATTTCCAATATCGTGAACCGAAGCGGTAGATTGTTGCACAGCTTTTTTAAACAGTTCAAGCTGTCCGCATAATTCTTTAATCGAAACAAGGAAATAAATAGTTGGAACTTTCTCATTATGGTCAAAATAATTCCCAAAAAAATCTTCAATGAAATCCAGCATATTTTCAAGGTTGTGGCTGACCGTATCATACAGTTGCAATACGCTATTATTGATGTCCCTTTTCTGGCTGTAGAAATATAGTTTATCAAGCATGCGGATCAACATTGCCTGTGTGAGTTTTACATATTGTTGTTTATCCTTGACTTTTGGTCTTTCTAAAATACCTTCAAGGAATAATGTCCTAACTCTGTCCTCTTCGTCTTTTGAATGTTGAATTATGATCAGGAGGGATTCATCAGGGAGTGATAACAGGTTTTCGTTTGCAGGATGCAATGTCGTATTAATGAGTGCATTCCAGTTTTCGAGGGCAAGAGGCATAATTAGATGTTAGGTGTTTAGGCTAACAAAATTGGATAGCTTTTAAATCAAAACCTATACGCATTACATACTATTTCCATACGCCTTTATGCGTATTTTTTGTTGAAACAGCCCATTTAATATTGGAAATCAGGTATTGAGCTTATTGATTAGCTCAATTTTATTTGACACGTCAAATTTTTCAAAAATATTCTGAACATGTTTTGTAACAGTTCGTTCGGAAATAAATAATGCTTCGCCAATTGAATTGTATGTGTATCCCTGGCGAACAAGTTTTACAATATCTTTTTCCCTTGATGTTAAATTATAAAACTGACAATTTTGCGCAAATTTTACCGAAGCATCCTGAGATTTTATATTTTCAACATGGGCTATCGAATTAAATGCAGTACCTACCAGTGATTGCCTTTGCTTTGCAGTATAAGCTAATATTGATTCAACTTTCTGTAGTAACTCGTGGATGGAAAAAGGCTTTTGTATGAAATCAATTGCACCAAGTTTCAAACCCTTTAATTTGTCATTTTTAGACGATTTGGCTGAAAGAAATATAAACGGTATATGATTATACAGAGGATTTTCTGAAATGATCTTTGCTAATGTAAAACCATCAAGTACATCCATCATCACATCTGAAATGATCAGATCTGGAATCTTTTTGTTTTTCATTTTTTGTAGTGCCACATTTCCATTTACAGCGGTAAATACATTGTACTTTTCTTGTAATTTTTTGAATAGATAATTTATCATTGAAATATTATCCTCTACCAGTAAAATAGTTTGCTTTCTTTCATCATACTTACTTTCTTCCATATCTATCTGAGCTACAGTTTCATGTATATTAGTTGCCGCAACAAAAGAGACAAATTCATCATCTGTTAAGGAATGACTGCTTACTATAACTGTGATTTTTGTACCGTGACCTTTTTGAGGATTACTTGAAATTTTAATTTCGCCTGTAATATCCTGTACAACTTTTTTTACAATAGGTAATCCTAATCCCATTCCCTGAATGCTTTTCTTTTGGTTAGTGATCTGATAATACGGTTCAAATATTTTTGTATGCATTTCAGGAGGAATACCGTAACCACAATCCTTGACAGAAAAAAATATTTTCTTTCCAATGCATTGTAATGATATTTCTATTGCACAGTTATCATCAGAAAATTTAATAGCATTTTCAATAAGGTTATTTATAATCCGGTTAATGGAAACTGGATCAGCCTTAACTAAAATATTATTCTCAATATTTTCATTTAAATCAATATTTCTTTTCATTGAATAAACCCTAAACAACACTATACTGTCTTTAAGAATTTCACTAAAATTGGAAATCTGGTTATGATTATAGACGGCAAAACCTTTATTAAATTTTTCCAGATCAAAAAAATTGACAATGTCTGCAGATAACTTGTCGATATTCTTTTTAACAATAGTAAGCTCTTCTGAACTTCCTTTTGTTTTAATATATTCTTCTAAATAATTATTTATTAATGTAAGTGGAGTCTTGGTTTCATGAGCAAGGTTTACAAAAGTGTTAGTTTTTTGCTCATTTATCTTTTCGAGCTCTTTTGTTCGCTTATTCACTTCTTTTTGTAGATTTTTATTCCAATCTAAAAGTTGCAATTTGGAATCAATTAGTCCCTGATGCTCTTCTCTGATTTGCATAATATTTCTTTTAACATGCAAAGCAAGTAAAAGTAAAAATCCCCCATTTGTTATTAGCGCTTCTTGAGCTTGGCCTAAATTGAAATAGGCAATAAACGGTAAGCCAATCCATGGTGTAATGCTTAAGAAAAGAACGGTTACTTCTTCTTTAGATTCTTTACTGCTGAAATTATTTCCGTATTTATATTGAATAGACTTGTAGAGAGAATAAATGACCCATATAGCATACAGAACGGGTAGAACAAGCAAATTTTTTGCATTGTCTAGGTTATTAGATTTAGCATATACAATTACAAAAAGAAAGTATGGTAACATTAAGAACAAAAAAACTCCTTTATAAGCATGGAATCTCATCTTTTCTAATCCAAAAGCTTTATAAACGTAATAAGGAAAATAACAAGGAGTAATAAACCCTGTAGCATAAGCAACTACTACCTGAGCAAAAATTGATCCTGGAAAATTAGGATCGGGAAATAAGCCACCCGTAATATTATATACTATTAATAATGAAATTAAAATGATGTTTAGAAATGTTTTCCTATCATCAGGCCTTGCCAACCTGTATATTACCAGATAGAAAAAAATCACTATTTCTATACACACAAAAAGAAATGTGACAATATGCATTTGAGTTCCAAATACGAGCATTATTTTTATTCATTCCCTTTTAAGAAAAATAATTTGTAGCTTAAATTAAGTTCATGGTATATTTCAAATCCAAATTTTTGATACCATGGTAAATTTTTTAATGTGGAAGTCTCTAAAAAGATGGGCCTTTTCTTGTGTCCACTATCCCGTATAACTTCCCTGAGAAGATTGCTTCCTATTCCTTCATTTTGATATTCAGGATCAACCCCTATAAACCATAGATAACTCATCCTTCCCTTTGGCTGAATCTTCTTTATCATAGATTCCCTTGCAAGTGTCTTTTTAATATTCTTCAATCCAACACAGGAAATAATTAGTTTAGCATCAAGTAATATGGATTTGAGGGTAGTCTTTTTTTTATCAGGATAAACCACTAGGGCACATGCATTTTTTTCATCCGATAAAAAAACCTCACCGAAGCGGTAGCAAACATTAAATGAGTATTCCATTAACCTCCTTAACCTTTCTTTTCTGTTGTAACCTTGCTTGATAATATAATTTACACTTTTGTTATCATCAAATGAAGCTGCAAGTATTTCTACTACAAGCCTTTTATCCTCAATAGTTGCTTTGATCATAATTGACAGTTTTACATTATACTTTTATTCCTGTTGTTGTTACATTCTTAGCTATCTATTCTTCATTGCTCACAGCAAAATTTTTTGACAAATCAAATAGGTAACTCAGGTTTTAATACTTAGATTGTAAATTAATCGAGATAGCTGATTTCCTTTACTATGAATGAAGGGGTAAAGGATTAAAATAGAGGGGTATTAGCCAATGGTAAAAAATCATCAATTAAAACTTAGAATAAACTTTATAAGCCGAAATTTGATGTTATCAATTCTTTTGACTAATTTTTAAAACTCCAAATGAAATTAAATTTTCAAATAGACAATTATGGTCCTGTAAAATTTGAAAACGGAGTTCCCTCACCCCTCTCGCAATACCTTTTGCCTGAAGCAAAAGCTTTTCATGCAATAGATCACTGGGGCACCATCTGTATTCAAGAAATTGAAACTGAAAAATATTTATTACGGCATTATCTTTTTGTTTTTGAAAAAACTATAACTTTTACTCTTAGTCAAAGCAGGCAAGGAATACAGTCACTGTTAAATCTGAAAGGAAATATCGAGCATAAGATAAGCCTACTAAAAGGTGTTAAGCTCCAAGAAAAAGAGTTTATACTCTTTGATGCAGCTGAATTAGAAAGTCAATTAACAGTAGAAGGAAATCAGAAATGTTCTCTGTTGCAGACACACTATTCTCCATCTATATATAATGAACTTATCGCTTTTTTTCCTGCTTTCAAAAAAGACTTAAAGAAAGCTTCAAAAAAGCCAATTCATTTTTTGTATCCACCTAAGATAGCAAGATATACAGCTCATGATGCAATTAATGCTATATGGCATGATAGGTATATTAAAAAGCTGCAGGTTAAACACATTGAGTTAAGGTTAACAAGCACTTTATTTACCTTGCTCGCACAAACATACTCATCAGGTTCACGAGAATTATTAACCCCACTTGAAAAAGAAAAGGCAACAGAAGCCTATGTAATTATTTCAAAAGACATTAGAAAACATCAAACCCTTGAGGAAATTGCTTCAAAACTATATTGCTCTTCGTCATGGCTAAAAAAAGCATTTGCTAAAATGTATGGAATTGGAATGTTTCACTTCCTCAGACAAACCAGAATGGAACGTGCAAGGCAATTACTTTTGCAAGGAGAGTCATTAAAAGTTGTTGCAATAGAGATAGGAATGAAACCACAAAATTTTCCGAAAGAGTTTAAAGCCTTTTTTGGATATACTGTTACATCTTTAAAAAAGAGCCAGGCATAGCTAATGCCGTTACACCTCACTTTTGCACCATTACTCCATACGTTATTTTAGATAGTTACAATCTTTCTTCGAAACTTTACAAAGTGGTTTAATACTGCAAATCGGTACTGATTTTCAATTACGTAATAAAAAGGCGAAGCCGAAAACCTTTAACAGAGTAGGCAAATTAATCAACTTAAATTTTTAGTTATGAAAAAGTTTCTTATTCCAATGTTAGCAATTGTACTTGCTGTTGGTAGTGGTTATACAACACTGAAACCACCTACGAACGCAGTAGAAAAAAAATGGTTTCGTTTTGACGGTGACCCAGGTGAAGAAATGGATGCCTCACTTTATACTGTAGTGTCTTCTCCGTCATGCCCTTCCACAACAGCTTCTTACCGTTGTGAAATTTTCATTGAAACACAGGTGAGTGATGCAAATCAACCTGATTTGAGTAATACACCTACTGAGGAGAGGAAAAAAACTAATCCTTAAAATGAGAAAAGGGTATGGCTAAAAAAGTCATACCCTTTTAATAATCCTAATCCCTGGGTGTTATAACAAGCATTTTAATTTCTCTTTCTGCTTCTATTAAATCAAATCCATAATTATATAATGATTCTCTAAGCTTAGGCAAATCAAAAAGCTTAGAGGGTAAACACATATCAACACATTCATCATAGTGGGTTTCATCTATAATTGGCAAGACTATCATGTGATTTATATAAAGCAGAGGTTTTAACAAAGATGAAATAGAAGCATTGATCATACAAAAACCTTCTTTTGTGAATTCGGCTTTAGATGGTAAATTAGGATGTACTGTTTTTCTTATAAGTACTTTGTCATTTTTTATCAATACAAGACATTTGGTTTTTTTTCTTTCTATTTTAACTTTGAAAGGCAGATATCTCTTAAGATCTTCTTGCATCGCTTCATAAAACTGATCTTCTGTAACATTCTCCATCTTTAATTCATAAGTATAAAGATTTTCGGCATTCCATTCATTCACTAAAATGCTGTCGTATATAGGATGTAAGCTGAGCGGGCTTACAATTCGGTTATTTCTATCTCTATCGAAAAGATTTACGTCAAAACCATAAAGCTCTTTATTATAAGCCATCCCAAAAAGACTCAATGCAGAGCGATTTATACATTTGAATAATATGGAATTTTCAGAACTATCTTTAGTTAGACTCCAATAATTCAAACCAGTTAAATTACTTAAGCCATCTAAGAAGAGAGAATATTGTTTTGCGTTGTAAGATAGTCTTCCCGCAGCCTCTACAAGCAATGAACGGGAAGGATCAAAATTCACTAACTCTGATCTTAAGGGCAACTTTAATGGAACCTGTTTAAGAAATTGTATAAAATTTTCAGAGGTTGCATTGTGGCCATCAGTTATATGACGAATAACCTTGCTTTCATCAATCCAAACATGCAAAGGTTCTCCTTCATGGGGAAATAGCAGGTTAAACATCGTATCTCCTATAATCATTGGGAGATCTGGTTTAGCGACTTTAATCCTGTCAAATAGGTTATCCACTTCTTCAGCGTTGTTTTTGGTTATAAGAATCACTTGAACTTCATCTCCAAATTGTTTTTGCAGAGCATTCATCTTAGGCATGGCTGCAATACAGGAACCACACCAAATGTTCCAGAAATCTAAAACAATCAATTTTCTTTGCAGGTTGTTGGTCAAGGAAGTTTTTAATGTGCTTGCCTTTGAAAAAATTATAGGTATGTTAGGCAAAGTATCTCCTATTGATAGAGTTTTTATTTTATTTATTTGAGCCATGGTTGATAGCCAAAGGCACACGAAAGCCGTTAGCAAAAAAGTCTTTTGCATAAAAAAGTTTTACGAATGGAATAATTAGTTAGTCAATAACCCGGATTTTGAGTTAAAGCAGGATTAAGATTAATCTGATCTTGAGGAATAGGCCAAAGTTGATCAGTAAATTGCCAGTTGGTTCCCTTTAAAGGGCTCAAAATAGAATTAGCCTTTTCGGTCCGTTTCAAGTCAAACCACCTGTGCGCCAATTCGGAGAATAATTCGACTCTTCTTTCCTGTTCTACTGCCAGCAGCATCGAAATCTGATCTATGGGATTAACATTGATAAGACCGGAACGATTTCTAATTTTGTTTACATCATTTATAGCTCCAATTAAATTATTTAGTTGTGCTCTTGCTTCAGCACGAATAAGATATTGCTCGGCAAGGCGCAAGACCATATAATACTCCGTAATGGGAATACCAGCCGCTCCTCTTACTTTATATTTATAGGGATAGTAATAAGTTTGTCCAGAAAAAGTCTGGGCCTTTGCCCACGAAGATTTTCTAAGGTCTCCTTTTTCAAAAGCAGATACCTGCCCCGAAGTAAGCAAGTAAATCGGTTGTGCGCTTGAAGTGGATGGCAAAATCATTCTCCCCTCATAGGTATTTCTTGATGGATTTACCGGCTTCAATTGCCAGATAGCTTCTTTACTGCTTCCAAGAAAAACATCATTTGGATTGGGTAAAAGCATATATGGACCTGCATTAATTACCGTGGTAGCTTTAGTTTCAGCCTTTGCCCATTCCTTGTTATATAGATACACCCTTGCTAATAGTGCCTCGGCAGCCCATTTGTTTGGCCTTACTCTTTCTGTAGTAGCATAACTTTCCGGCAATAAATTAACTGATTCCTCAAGATCATTAATAATTTGATCGTAAACATTTGTTTTAGGGGATCTTGCCGATGTACTGTTGATTCCCGGATTTGTTGAGAGAGTTAATGGAACATCTCCGAACAGATTAACCAAGGTAAAAAAGCAGAAAGCTCTAATAAATTTAGCCTCTCCTCTTAGTCTGTTTTTTATTGCAGGCGACAAAGCAGTGGAAGAAGCAATACCTTCTATACAGGCATTAGCCATATAAATATATTTATAAGAAGGTGTCCAGATATTCCTTTCTATCATGCTATGGCTTGCAATAGAAAGTTGATTGGTATATAGCTCATCCGTATAATTGGGTGTGAAATAATACAGTTCATCTGCAGACAGTCCTCCGTATAAGGTTAAGGCGCTATTGTACACCTGCTCGTTTGTGGCCATCATGGTGCTATATATTCCAGTAACTGCAGATGTAGCTGTGTTGTCACTACTAAAAACAAGTTGACTGTTTAATTGATTGATTGGGGGATCAATTTTCAAATCTTTTTTACAGGAGGATCCGAACAGGAGTACAACGAATAAGATTAATACCTTACTTTTTTTTGCTTGTAAAATTAGTTTGAATTGTTTCATATAAAATCGTTTAAAATGATAATTGTAAACCAGAAGCGATCATTCGCAATGGTGGTAATGCTGTCAGGGTCTGGCTTTCCGGATCACTGCCTACATAGTTAGTAATGACAAATAAGTTCTGTCCCCGCACAAAAAACCTACAATATTCCATCTTCAGTTTTTTTGCAAAAGTTTGAGGTAACGAATAGGTCAACGAAGCTGTCTTTAATCTTATGTAAGATGCATCGGTAAGTGTTGCATCTGAATCAGCAATAAGAAAAGCTGCTGTAGAAGCTGCACCTGTGCCTTGCGAATACTTTTGATATAAAGCATTATCACCTGAATTCTTCCATCGTTCTAAAACGTGTATGGATTGATTACTAATTCCTCCTGCATTGTTTGATCTGTAAGTTGGGTTTAACCCTTTCTGATTTACAAACTGCATGAGGAAACTTAATTCCCATCCTTTATAGAAAAATGAATTCTGAAACCCACCGTAATACTGAGGATTAGTATTCCCCAAGACTACATAATCTTTTGCATCCATTCGTCCATCTTTATCAATATCCTCTAATTTATATAAACCAGTCATTGGGTCAACACCTAAAAAGCGATAGCCTAAACGGACATTAATTGGCTCACCGATTCTATAGCTGTTTGCGTAAGTGGTATTCTCTAATCCAGGAAACTTTAATAGCATGTTTTTTGGTAATGTTAGGTTTAGAGATGATGTCCATGTGAATAATGGGCGCCGAATATTATATGTATTCACTTCAAACTCCCAGCCTTTATTTTGGACAACTCCCGGAAAATTTTTCAAGATATTGCTAAAGCCAGTTTGGGTTGGAACAGGGTAATAAACGATTTGATTTTCTGTACGACTTAAGTAGTAATTAATATTGAATAAAATTTTGTTGTCAAAAAATCCTGTTTCCATCGCCATTTCCCATTTACGGGTTAGCTCCCAACTATAATCTGCATTAAACAATCGGGTGGGCTCAAGTGAAGATTGACCCTGATAAGGATATAGACTGGATGACCAACTATCAAGATATTGATAGTTTCCGATTTGATCATTGCCTGTAGTACCAATGCTTGACCTTAGTTTTCCAAAACTTAAAAACTTAAACTTGTTATTAATGAAAGTTTCTTTTGAAAAGATCCACCCTGCTCCAATAGCTCCAAAATTTGCAAACTGATTTCCTGGACCAAAACGGCTTGATCCATCTCTGCGTCCCGTCAGGTTAAGCAAATATTTAGTATCCCAATTATAGTTTAACCTTCCATAGATAGCCCTATATTTATAATGTATTAAATCGTTTTTAGTTTTTATCACTGGTGCCGAAGCAACAGCCTCAATTAAATAATCATTTGTAAAGCCAGAACCATCAAGTATTGTGCTCCTGTTTCTCTTATCATGCATTGTTATTCCTATCAAAACATTAAGCTTGCCTTTCTTGCCAATTGATGTAGAAGCCTCTGCTTGCGGTTCAATAATCCAGCTTTTGACCTGGTTATTTGCGATAGACGAAGAACCAGTAGGTAGTAATTGAGGGTCTTGGGAGCTAACGGGGAAAGTAGAAAGTTCATTAAGCTGAATAGTGTTATAGCCAAACAAAGATTTTATTTTCAACCACGGAAGAAACCGGTAGCTAATTGATGCATTGGTAGTAAGCATATCTGTAACGCCTTTATATGTTTGCTCCAGTTTTGCTAAGGGATTATCAAAAGAAAATCCTTTTTCTCTCCAGTTCAGTTTTCCTAAGCTATCATATAGAACAGGAGTATTTGGCGGGAGAAGAATAAAAGATGTCAGGTCTTGTCGTGGCAAATCATTTTTATCCGACCCATAATTTGCAGTGATAGAAGCATTAAACTTATTATCTGAAGATGTATGCAGGCTATTGAGATTAAAAGCGATTCTTTCGCCAGAATTATCACCTGGAAACACAGTATTTTCTTTATAATAATTTGCTCCAAATGAAAAACGAGTATTAACTGTTCCTGCCGAAAAACGAATATCAGTATTGGTTGAGTGGGCAGTACCACCAACCAAAAGCTTTTGCCAGTTTGTGTATCGTGTAGTATCCCACGAAAGAAGGTCATAAGCATTTGAAGCCGACGGAGTGACTCCATCATTTAAAAATGCTTCCCTTCTCATCATCAGGTATTCTTGAGTGTTCATCAAACTCATTAAACGGCTCGCCTTACCAAACCCTGTATAACTGCTAATGTCTAACCTTGCTTTTCCATAAGCTGCTTTTTTTGTAGTGATGAGAATTACACCATTAGCTCCCCTTGAACCATAAATTGCAGTAGCATCAGCATCTTTCAATATTTCTATACTTTCAACATCCGCGGGATTTAAAGTATTAAGCGGATTATTGGCTGATAAGCCACTTCGTTGAACCAATGCATCCGAAATGAATGGAACCCCATCAACAATATACAAAGGCTCATTGCCTTGCTGAAGGGAATTCTGCCCTCTAATCTGAACCTTAAAAGCGGACCCTGGAAGACCGTTGGATTGAGTGATAAAAAGACCTGGCACTCTTCCTGCCAGTGCAGCTATAGGATTTGATACCGGTTGCTTTTCAATTTGCTCTCCATGAACTTTTGACACACTTCCTGTATTCAATCTTTTAGTAGTAGTTCCATACGCAATTACAACAGTTTCATCTAAAGAGGTTATAAATACAGATAGCATTACTTCAATGCTGCTTCGGCCATTCAAGGAAATTTCTTTTTTTAAATAACCGATACTGCTAATGAGTAATATCGCATTTTCATCTATTCCTTTCAATAAAAACCATCCTTTATCATCGGTTGCATTTGCTATAGCGGAGCCTTTTACTTGTACCGAAGCGCCTGTTATTGGTTCCTTGCTTTCATTTAGTATCCTGCCCTGAACATCTCTTTTTATAGATGCAGTGCTTACGGGAGGGGTAGGGCTAGGCTTAAATCTTATCGTTATAAAGTTATTATCCAACCTAAACTCAAGCGGCTGTCTTGCAAAAATTTGGTTTAAGAGTTTTTGTAGAGGAACATTCTTCACGTCAACTGTAACCGGGTTGCCTTGTTCTGCCATTTCTTTAGTGTAAACAAAGCGATGATCCGTTTTCTTTTCTATTTCGCGAAAGGCTTTTTCTAAAGTTACTCTTCTTAATGAAATTGAAATGTTTTGTGAGAATGCGGAAGAAGAAAATAGAATTAAGATAAAGAGAAGAAAGATACCTGCGATAGTTTTTCTCTTGTGCATAGGTTGTTTTTTGCCGTGTACAGTCATTTGCATAGCTTTGAATTGTTTGGGTTAATAAATAACAATCTACCCGATTGCTGTTACAGGATTAACCCATGAATCTTTCCGCTTCCACTGCTAATGGGAGCGGTTTTTCTTTGAGTTAAACGCTATCGTAAACCTTACGGTTTAATAATTAATTTTTTTTCACCCAGCTTAAAATGTACTTGGTCTGTTGCCTCAAATAATTCCAATAGCCTTGATAAGGGTACATCTCTGCTAACTTCCATATTGAAGTGCTGCAAAACCTTTCCCTCATACTCCACATCAATATCAAACCATCTTTTAATCTGTTCACCTATCGATTTAATTGTTGCATCTCTAAATAAAAATTTTCCATTTTTCCACGCTATTTCTTCATTTACATCAGCTTTTACCACTTTAATTTCATTGTTAAAGAAGGCTTTTTCGCCAGGCTTAAGAACCTTGTGCTTCCCATCCTTTATAACTCTTACAGAACCTTCTAGTAGTGTAGTTTGTAACGTTTCTTTATCGCCGTAACCATTTACATTAAAATGAGTTCCTAACACTTCTACTATCCCTTTATCGCCTGAAGGGGCAAGGATAGTTACTTTAAATGTGCGTTCATTCTTTGCAACTTCAAAATAACCTTCGCCTCTTAGTTCAACTTCTCTAACAGTGGTAGCAAAGCCCGCCGGAAATTTTAAGGAACTCTCTGCATTAAGCCATACTTTGGTTCCATCTCCAAGCATTAGTTTATACTGTCCACCACGAGGAGTAGATACAAGGTTGTATTTCAATTCATCATTCTGTCCATCGTAAATAATTTCACCATTAGTTCCACTCTTTATAGTTATATCTCCTTCATTTGCCAATACACCGGCAGTGGTGGAGTCGAGGATAATGGTTCTGCCGTCAGATAGGGTAAGGACGGCTTTATCAGAACCAGGATTTTTATCATTCTTAATCGTATGAGCAATCGAATTTTCATTTTTTCTTTCTGAATTATCATTCTTAAAAATGTACAAGCTGAATGCAATAACTAAAACTGAGGCAGCAACCAGATAAGGCCATATCTTATGCAAACTGCCTTTATGTTTTAAACCAATTGTTTCTTTCACACCTGCTAAAGCTTCTGCTTTTTCTTTTTCCATTCGTAAGTGCTTTTGCATTTCCATTTCTATATTGTCTTCATCAATCAACTTTTCAAACAGTTCCAGGTTTTCATCAGATTCTACAATCCACTCATCTAATTCATCTTTTTCAGGTTCAGTCAGAGCTCCACGAATGTGGCCTGCAATAAGATATGCAATCCTATCTGCTTTCTCAAGGTTTTCATCATGGCTTAATGGCGATTCATTCATATAGTTAAGTTAGAACAAATGATCATTACTAAAAGATATATATTGCCAATACGTGAAATAGAAAGACCGGGGTGACAAGGTGATGGAGTTTTAGATAAAAATGAGGGAGAAAATGATAATAATATGCAAAGTGCTTTGATAATCTCTTAAAGTTTTAATAGCTCTTTGTTTTTGGGTTTTAACTGTATTTACCGAAATACCTATTTCGTGGGCTATTTGCTTTATAGACTTATTTTCAAAATAAAACATTCTGAATATTTGCCTTGCTCTCGGAGGAAGATTTTGAAGAAGCAAATACAACTGGTTATATGTTTCAACTTCAATAAGTTTATATACCGATGGTATCTCATTCTGCTCTGTTCTATAATACAAGTCTTTTTTATTTCGCTTAAGTGTTTTTTGCTCCCTTAAAAAATCTATTGATGCATTATAAACAATCCGGTATAACAAAAACCTAACCTTGCGCCAGTCTTCAATTGTTTCCTTCACTTTCCAAAGTTTTACGAAAGCTTCTGATGTAATCTCCTGGGCTACGCTATGACTATTTGTAAGTGAGTTTGAATAAAATATTAATGGAGAATAATAACGATTAAAGAAAAAGTCAAGACCTCTCTCATTGCCTGATAATAAGGCTATGTATGCATCTTCTTCTGTAATTGGCTTTTGCAACTTCCTTATCCATTTAAAAATGATTTTGGAGTCAGGAGTTATGCAAAAGAAGGCGCAGGTCTCCACTTACCGCTATTGAGGCCGTCGGAGGCCTAGTCACGAATAAGGGAGCCCACGCCTAAACGTGAGCCCTTGCTTATCATCTCGTGACTTTGAAATTTCCGACGTTTCAATAGCGAGACTCCAAGCGAAAGCTTCAATCAGTTTATGAAGATTCGCAAAAATAAGTTATTAGCAAAAGTAAAGATATTTTTATAAATAGTCTATATGGCTTACCTAATATTTTTTATTTATCTCCAGTTTGCATCATGCCTGCTAAATTGGATAATATTGATCTCAAATTAAAATCTGCAATTGCGGCACGTTTTAAGGATATACGACAGAAGACGGGTACCACCCAGCAAAATTTCGCTCATTCATCTGGAAGAGATAAACAGTCATATAGCAAAAATGAAAGAGGTAAAGGAGCAAGCATATATACTATAAATAAATTCTGTGTAGAAAATAATATGACATTAAGCGATTTCTTTAATTCAGAATCATTTGCCACATTAAAGCCAAAGAACAAGTAGGAACTACAGAAATTTTTTAGATTTTAATTCTGTATATACATGACTCTTTCTATGCATATAGATGTTGATCGTGGAGACAAACCAATTTTCTCAACCTTTTCTTGTGCGTTCGTGCTTAACTATTGCCTGTTCTTTATTGCTTCTTCAACCCAATTTTCAATATTGTTTTTAATATCGCTATATGTGTCCGTAGAGGATGGGGTTTTACAAGGTATTGTTTTGATGTTGCCTTTATTGTCCTTGAAAGTAAACTGGTCAAATGGATTTGTACCTTTTGAACAAGTTCCTGTTTTGGGATCTTTTAAGTTATTTATATGTATACCTAATACGCCTTTACCATCATCCCATGCTTTTTTTATTTCGTATTTTACCCAAGGTCTTTTATATGTTTCAGTCCCAATTAACACAACAACGCAACTTCTGTAGCTCATAGTATCATTTATCCATTTTTCTATTGCTTTGTCACCACCGTTTTTTATTGTTTCCCATTCATTGTGTGAGACTGATTTATTGTCTTCTAAAGAACCCATGTTTCTTATTTGCTGAACACGGAATACATCATTAAAATAGTGAAAACTGTAAAATATTTGCCTTTTAATTGCCATGTTATTTGGAGTTTAAGTTGTTAATTAATTTTATAGTTGTTTGAATAATAATTTCATTATTTAAATTCTCGTCACCCAGTAGTTTAAAGTCATCTATTAGGTTTCCATGTTTTGGAAAATATTGATCAAAAGAATTAATAACTTTATCCCACAATTTTTTCGCAACGAATCCAGTAGCTCCAATTGGAATAACGAGCACTCCATTTTGAACTGCAATTTCAAATTCATCGACTACCCCTGTTCCTTCTTCAATTAGTCCACTCGCTTTATTTTTTCTGTTCCCAAATACAAAAATTGCTATTCCTGCTAAAGGAATAAATTTCTTTCTATAGTCTGCCCACAGCTCTTTTAAATTTTTGCCCTTAGTCTCAAATTGTGGAAAAGGTCGCATTATTAAATAATTATCCATATTTTGGTTTCTCTCTGTTTCCATATTTTCAAGAACTCCATTAATAACGGCACTACCTACACCCCAACCAAAGCCAGTTAGTATTTTGTATGAACTATGGGATAAAGATTTACTTAGATCATGCAAAAATTCTGTTGCTCTTTTTTCTCCAAAAATTCCATACTCTTCTGCACTACCTGAAATTAGAATTGTAGTCCTGGAAAATCTAGACTCAATTTCTTTCAAAATTGTTATTATCTCAGGATAATCATTTATCCATAATGGATTAAGTCCATATTTCTTTAAGGAATTTGCCCTTAATTCTTGCCTATGTTGATTTTTAACGGTAGCATCTTTTTTTATAAAATAGTAGTCAGGTTTTATGTTTTGCCCTAGTGTAGTTCTAATACGGCTAATTAAATAGTCAAGATTAGGGTCTGTGAAACTAAATCCGATAAAAAGAAACGTTCTTGAAACATAATCACTTTTAAAAGCATTGCTAAATAATTCTCTGTTTTTATTGTAATCTTCGTATTCATGCTTGGTTAGAACTGTTTCTGAAACAGTTTCTATATCGCCATGCATCTTGTAGATGATAGCATCTCTTTTTGGAAGGTTAACAGTTAAATCTGATTGTGCTTTTTTAATGTCAGGAGTTTTACCTTCTTCCAAAAGTGCTTTCTCAATTAGTCGGTCATAGTTTGTTGTCCAATAAATCTGAATTGGGAGTCGTGCCAAAATTCTATGGATGTCTGAAACGGCTAAATTTGATTTGCCATATTCTTCAATAAGAATCTGGTCAAGTTCGCCTCTAACCCCGCCGTGGTTATCAACAAAATATTGTGCTAAAGCTGTTAGGTCATGTTTCTCCTCTTCAATGTCTAAGCCAAGCTTTTCAGCTATCGGTTTTAAAAGTTTTTGCCAGTCAAAAAAACCTTGTGAAACAGACATACCTGCTCCTGCAAATACAACTGAATTTTTTTCTTTTAAAGCTTTTACATAATTGTTGATGAAGGATTCTATTTCTCTACTGAATGTCATATCGTTAATTTATTAGAGTGTCTGATTGTGTCTCGTCCTGCTTTTGCAAATACTATTGTTGTAAGCATACCCTTCTTTTGTCAAAGATTAAAAAAGTACACAAAATAAAAGGCGATGAAAACCCACCGCCTTTTAGTAATTGAATTGTCGAAACAATTATTGAACACTTAACTGTTTACTTTCCCACTTCTGTCCATCATAAATTTTGATAAAATAAATGTCTGATGGAAGTCCGGAAATATCTAAGTTGATAAGCTTTTGGTCTCCAGAGTATTTAGTAACTCGCTTCACATTTCCAAGTTTGTCAATAATCTGAACTTCTTTTATGCTTTTGTTTTTCTTCCGTCCGTCAATGGTAACGTTATTCGTAGCTGGATTTGGTGACATCACAAACATAACTCCATTACCACAACCTACAGATATTGGATAGGTTTCGGGAGATTCCCCGCAGGTGGTCACAAAACTAACTGACCAGTCGTGACATTGGGAAGCAAGTGTGGTTTTTAAAAGCGGAGCAGTTGTTTGCCTGTAGAAAACACCATCCATATACCAACGATAAGCGTTTACAATAAATTCGGGCGGGTGACTTACTGATATATTAATATCTTCAGCGCTTACAATAGTATTTGTTTCTGAAAAAGGAAAGCGGACCTGGATGTTTGTCTTATCGATTGTAAAGGGTGCTCCACAAGCCGAAATAGTGGCGGTTAAGTTAACGATACCATCATTGACTACTGTTAATGTAGTTTGTGGGCAAGTGGGACAGGTAATGTTAACTACATTGGTTGGATTCGCTGACCATGTAACGGTTGCACCTGAAGGAAGGTTAGGAATTGAATAATTGTTTGAGGATGTACAAAAGCTGTTATCGCCACTAATGGTTAATGCACCAATTACCGCAGCACAAGCATTAACTCTTCCAAAACCAAAAGAATTATCAAAACCAATAGCCCCCATATCTGTAGCTGTATTTTGCAAAAGCGTTCTAACCTGCGCTTCAGTAAAGGTGGAATTAACAGACAAAACAAGGGCTGCAACTCCAGACACTTGAGGACATGCGGCAGAAGTCCCTCCAAAAGTATTAGTATAGTTTCCAGTTTCGTAACCAAGGGAGCCCATTCTATCGGTAGTAGTAATATCGCCAAGTAAATTAGTATTGCCTGATACTGTTACAACATCCATTTCCTGACCAGTATTACTATATCCCCATATAGTGCCTGTTTTTTGAATAGCCCCTACTGTAA
The DNA here is from genome assembly GCA_037721545.1 of Chitinophagaceae bacterium. Classification (GTDB taxonomy): domain Bacteria; phylum Bacteroidota; class Bacteroidia; order Chitinophagales; family Chitinophagaceae; genus Ginsengibacter. Next base: position 28,020 of record JBBJOK010000001.1, on the reverse strand, counting down.
TTACATCCTGTACATTGGCTGGAAAGGACACCGAAGTGCTTCCGTTACCTGATGCAAAAACAACAACTGAACCTTTACCATTCCTTCCTTGTGTTCTTGCATTGTAGATTGCTTGTATTATTGCATCAAATCCTGTTTCAGTTTGACTTGATGTGCCGTATCCCCATGAATTACTTAATACATCAGCCTGACCTTGATTCCAAGCCCAATTAATGGCATTCGAAAGATCAAGTGTTGTTTCACCGCCGTAAAATATATTTACAGGTACAATCATACAATTAGGAGCTATGCCTGCGATACCAATGTTATTGTCTTGTGTAGCTGCGATAATTCCTGCACAAGCCTCGCCGTGTCCAGTACCAGCTGCATTTGTTGGACGCCCATTGCCAGAAGTTTGATCTCTGGGAGTATAACCGCTAAGCACTCTCCCTGATAGGTCTTCATGGTCTTCAACACCGTCATCTATCACTGCTATTTTAATAGATGAATTGCCTTTTGTAATATTCCAAGCATTTTCAACATTAATGTCTATCCCGGCAGTACCTCCACCTTGTCCAGTATTTTTTAAATAAAATTGTTGTGTATACAAAGGATCATTTGTAAAATGTTCGATTGGTACAAAAAAATTAGGATGACTCCATTTTACAAGATCACTTTCATAAATTTTATTTGCAACATCAAAAATCTTTTGAATATCCAATACCTTCAATACTTTAATACCGTAGGATTCTTTTATGAAATACGCTTCACTTGTAAGTTGAAGTTTCTGTAGCAAGACGGATGTGGTAATGTTATCTTTTGTAGCTAATAATATTTCTCCCGTAGGTATAAATGGAATATTACCTCCCTTGAATAGATTCGATAAATAAAGAACATTTGTATCTGCTTTTAATAAATTTGTTATCTGATCTTTAATTAATGAAGAACTAAATCTAATTACTGCAACATCCTTTAAGCTAACAGTATCAAAAACTAAATTGCTATTTACTCCAAGAACAGAGGCTAATTTTTTGTACGAGTTTATAGTTTTTCCTTTTATGGAAATACTTGTTGTGTCCTCAGAAAGAAACACTTTTTTACCTTTTGAATAATAAAATTTTTGAGCATTACTTTGAAATGAGAATAGGAATAGTACCGCAAGTATTACAATTAATTTTGTTTTCATTTTATTGGGGTTTTACATTATAAATTATTTTTTGTTTAGGTGCTGTTATCATAGCATTGCAAAACATTGATTCATCTGTGTTATTTAAATCTCTCATTTGAAATTTAATCTTTGTGCCTGACAATTTAAATTGAGTTGGAAGAGTAAGTGTAGATAGGCTGTCTTCCCTGATGCTTTGGGTTGAATACTTTATAATAAAAACAAAGCCTGTACTACCAGAACAGCCGTTTATATTTCTATCTACAGTACCATTAATGAATTCAGGAGAGATTTTGCGGCACGAAAAAGATGACAGCAAAATAGCGGTAAGAATAAAATAAATAATTTTCATAACGATTGATTTAGTGGTTGTGATTGTTATTTATCACCAACAGTATATAATTATTTTTCAAAAACTTCTGCATTAAAAACTACTCCTATATTTGAATTAAAACCACGAAGTTCTCGTATAGGTATGCTTTTCATATCACCTAAAATGTGTCTTAAATCGGCAAATATTTGAAAGTTGTTATATTGAAACCCAACTTTAATTTCCCACCATCTTACCGCTGAACTCAAAGAAGGATTTTTATTTCCTGTAAATAAAAAAGCGATAATCTTCATTATCTTCGTATAAAACCAGCCAACTTTCCACCAGCATTTAAATTTGTAAACGTTTCTGTATTTACATTTCCTAACCCGTTTAATCCAAATGTGAGAAGACTGTTAATATTAAACGATTCCGTCGAATTTCTCTCTGCCTGAACCTTATTGGAGGTAATATTTAAATTAGAGCTTGATTGACAAAGCCCATAATTAAATATAAATATTAACCAAAAAAAAATTACCACCTTTCTCATAAAAAATATTTTTAAACGCTTACTCTAAATCCGTTTTTAGCTTCCCGGTTTGATGTTATCTCAATGGATTGATATGTTTGTTTTTCCGGTTCTATTAATTATAAAACTTATTAGAAGGATAGAATTAATATGCTTATGAATTTTAGCAAATTTTTTCTATAGCAGTTTTTGTATAAGCAACCTACCATTTATAGGATATTTTTAATCGAATTTTACACCCACATAAGGTTTCTATAGACAAACTGAAATATTCTCTATATAAAGAAATTTTATGGAGCTAAAAATAATACTACTCGTTTTTAATGATACCTTTTTAACAACTGAATAGTCAGTTTTAAGTTGCCCGTTTGCTAATAATTTTATTCGGTAGAAGAATCAATATATAGCTTGCACAAGTGGATTCAAATATTCCTATCCTACCGAAAAGATATGTGCGTTAGAATTGTGGTATCCACCTCACACTATCAAGATAATCAGTATTAATCTAAATAGTTTCCTATGGAACAAAAGTTGTGTTAGATTTTCAGAGTAGCTCTTCAAGAAATGCTAAAGGCGGAAATGGATAATCATTAGGCTATGAGAAATGTAATTAATGAAGTACTAAATTGATCTTTCTCAAAATAAGAATCGAAAAAAAATCTCTACATTATTTCTTTTTCGATTGTTTTAATAATTGTATCATAGTCGAACACGCCTGAGTATATTATTTCTCCTTTTAAATTTAAAATAAAAACAGAGGGAAAAGCAGAGACCCCAAATTTTTCTGCTACTTTTTCGGAGTTGTATGCAATTACATAATTGGGTTTGTATTTGTCTACAAAATAAGCGACGGTCGGTTTTGTGTCAATTGGATTTACTGCCAAAACTTCTATTCCTTTGCTTTTATATTTTTCAGAAATATTGTTCAATTTAGGAACAGATTCTATACATGGACCGCAGTTTCTTATCCAAAATTCAAGTAGCAATACCTTGTTTTTATATTGCTGTGAGTTAACCTTTTTGCCCGATTCAAATAAAGACAACTCAAAAGTCGGAGCTTCAAATCCTACAGGCAATAGAGCAACCTCCCTTTTTGCAGACACAATTTTAAACGCCGGTACATACGTTGAATAATACCAGTTTTTTTCGTCTGCCTGTTTATTCATTTCAATGTTTGTATATGTTATTTTACTTGAATGCTCGTCCGCATTGTTTGTTTGAATTAGCATATAAGGCAAGTAACTATTTTTATCTATTAAAAGTTGAAAAATAAATGTTCTACTTTCCGTTACAGGTGAATAACCACCAAAGGGGTTAAGCGTTTTTTTGTATAATGAAAAACTTATAAGATAATAACAATTGTTATTGATTACTGTATCCATTAATTTCTTATTGATACTTTTATCTTCTATAATTAGAGGTAAGGTTCTTCTTAATGAAACAATAGAATTATAGAAGAAGCTTTCTCCTTCGATATTAGAAACGTCAGGTTTATTATTTATTTTGATGGTTTTCTCTTTCACATTTATTCTAAAAGTTTCAGTTCCATTGAAGAAAAATTGATCCACTCCAGATTTAATCAAATACTTCAAATGAATAATTGTATCTACTGAATTAAAATCGATAAAACTATAACCATCTAGAAGGATATGTTTATCACCGGTAAAATAATCTCTTTGATGTCGGTAATTTATAGAATTAAAACTTTGTAATCTTTCTACAGTTTTTTTCAATACTTCATCCGGAGAAGGAATTTGAGTTATAAACCTTATATTTCTAGACGTTTTCCCAAAACAGAAAAAAATCGAAAATGCGTATATCGAAATAAAAAATTTCATAATAGAAGCCCTTATATTTAAGTACAATATAAATATACGAAATCTTTCGTTATAAGGTTGATTTTAATTTTAACATTTAGTATTTTATTATTAATAAATAAATTCAAAAGTTGTAAATGTTTTCTTATAGAGTCTTACCAATTTCACTAACTTTATCATCATTATTAATATTTCGCTTGTTCTTTTTAACATCTTCATTTAATTTTCCGAATCTGTAATAAAATCCCATACTAATATTGTGAGAAGAATTTTTATTTATAGTTTCCTGATAAAAAGTTGATGTGTTAATCAGGGTTCTTAAAGTTCTAAATTTCTGAAACGGGTTACTTACGGTCAAGGATAAAGACCCTTTTTGCTTAAAAATTTGTTTTGATGCGCCAATTGATGAATAAAAATATGCATTTGAATTACCTTGCAGATTTCTAACAGGTCCATAAAATCCTGCGTTAATAGAAAATCGCCAGTTGTTTGTTGTTCGATAGGACAAGTAACTATAAGCAAATCCTTCTATCCCCTGATTTCTTGAATTTTTATCCAAGGCTCCTTTTCCTTTAATCCAAACATAATTTATAGTTCCATTCCCTGTAAGGCTTATTGCCTTGCTAATAGGAAATGTGAGATTGATGTTTGTGCCAACGTTATCATATTCTCCTATATTCTGGTAAGTGATTCGGATAATAGAATCTATTGCGGAAGAAGCCAAACTTTGTATTGCATTACGCGAAAAGGAATATGTTATTCCAAGATTAATTGAGCTTTTCTTGAAGCGGCCATAATTCAGTATCAAATTGTGAGTAAGCACTGGTAATAAATTAGAGTTACCAACACGATAAAATTTCGGATCGGATTGATCTACAAAAGGGTTCAGTAAAGTAATACCCGGTCGCTGTATTCTTTGGGTATATCCCATGGTTGCGGTTGAAGTATTTTTAAAACGGTACAGAAAAGAAACAGAAGGAACGAGATTAGTATACTTCTGATTCAGAATCGAATTGGTAGTTCTGAAATTTGCATTAATAGTAGTTGCTTCAAGCCTAAAGGCGCCCCTGACAGCCCAGTTTTTTACTTTTAATAAATATGAGTTATAAAAACTGAAGATATTTTGATTATATTCAAATATATCGGATTTGGCGGAGACAGGTTCGAACTGACCTGTAGAGGTATTGAAGTTCTCGTGCATGAAATCACTAAACGTATGCCTGTAAATTAATTTTGAACCTGCTTCAATGGTAAGTTTTTTTACTAAATGGACGTAATCCAATTGGGTACTATGTTCAGTAAAGCCCGACTTATTCTTTTGCTTATAGTCGTCCAGGATATAATTTAATTTACTACTGGCCGTATTGGAGTTTTCAAACTCAGATCCGGTATTGAGATATTTATAGGATAGGGTTAAGAGCTGTGTTTTATTTCTTTTGAATCCACGTTGATAATTTAACCCCGCATCACCTCCGCCGTTAGTGTTTTTCTTAGAAGTATACAGTGAATAAGATTGATCTAATGATCCTGCATTATCAAAAAGCTGGGTAAATTGGTTATTTTTTTGATGGCTAGCACTTGTATTGAGGCTTAAACTGGCGGCAAGTAGATTAAGAGAATCGAATTCAAAACTTAATAGAGAAGTACCATAAATTTGATTACTATTGTACTGTTTATCTCCTATTTGGCGGAGTTCAAAAATTACAGGACTAACCTGTGATAATAAAAGATTGAAAGGGGAAAGGGGTACTCTTTCCCAAGAGGATCCTCCAAAGCCTGATAAACCAAATTTCCTTTTTTTGAAGTTTACAGATCCGCTTATACCCGAAAAAAGATTACTGTAGTTTGCATTAACTGAACCACTATAACCATCTTTTAACTTCCTATTAGTAACAATATTAATAATACCCGCTAATCCCTCGCTTTCATATTTGGCAGGTGGTACCGTTATAACTTCAATTTGCAAAATATTGGAAGCCGGTATCCCTTTCAATACATCTTTAAGATTCCTGGATGAAAGTATGGATGAATTCTTACCATCCAGAAGTACCTTGAAATTTGTATTTCCTTTGAATTGAATTTGATCATCTGCAGTTACAGATATAAAAGGAACTTTTCTCATCATATCCAGCATACTGAATACTTTACTATCCGGGTCTTCCTGTAAATTATAAATGATACGATCAATCTCTTGAGTGATCAAAGGTTTTTTTGTAATTACTGTTACTTCTCCCAATCGTTTTAATTTTTGCACCAAAATAATTTTCCCAAGGTCTGTGTCGTAGTGTAATGAATCAACAAGATCAACATTGATCGTTTTTAATTGATATCCTATAACCTCTAATACAACCTCGTACTTGCCACCAGAAAGTTTTTCAAAAATGAAATCCCCAGTTTTATTTGTAAGTATTTTTTTTTCTATCACTTTATTTTTTATGCTTACGGTAGCGAACTCAATAGGTGAATTTAAGACCGAGTCCACTACCTGTGCCTTTACTGAATATGGTTTAGTGCTTTGCGTAAACCCAGGTAAATAGAGCAGATATATTATAGTAGTAAGCAGAAAGATTTTTGTTTTCATCGTAATATCTTTAGTAGTTTTAAAACAGAGGTTTATTCAGATTAATTAAAATCTAAAACTGGTTTTACCTATGATCTGTGTTTCATTAATTGCTCCAAAACTTCTTGAATCATCTGATTTCGGCCGGTTATCACCCAATACAAAATAATAGTCGTGCTGAAATGTATAGGAGTTGTTAACTCCATTATTTTCTTCAACGGGCTTTGCCATTTCTTCTGTAGATTCAAGATTGTTTTTATATAATTTTAGATTCTCGTTTGTCAATTGTATTTTCATTCCTTTCTTGGGGATTATGTAGGGGCCGAAATTTTTCAGGTCCCAGTATTTACCATATATATCTAACATAACTATATTAGTAACATATTTTGGATTTAATTTTAATGATTGAATCGTATCGGGTATTACAGCTTTTGATGGAAAATCAATTTTTTTTCCGTTAATAATAATTGTTCCATTCTTTATTTCAATGATTTCACCCGGCATACCTATACAGCGTTTGATATAAGCATCGCGGTAATGGTGAAAAACAACGACGTCATTTCTTGAAAGACTTTTTTTGCATAATTTATTAATGACTACTTTATCTCCATCAAAAAAAGAATTATTCATGGAATTTCTTTCAACGGTATATATTTCAAATACAAAAACACGGAGGAAGAAGGCAGAAACTAATACTCCTAGGATAACATATAACCAAAAGTTTCCTTTTATTATCTTTTTCTTATCTAGTATCATTTACAGTATCTTATAGTATTGTAAAATAATTTTTCTGCCTCTTTGTTTTGAAATAATTCGCCAAAAAGAATCACACCCTGTTCATGATCTAATAGCATGGTATTGTACAATCTATCAGCAATTGGTAGATTATTGATTTTTTTAAATGAAAAATACTGTTGTTCATAATACACAGGTAAAATGAATTTTGATTTTTGGATAGCTTCCTGAACAAATATCTTTGTAGGGCCGCTTGCAATAAAAATATATTTCACATTTTTATCCCTTTCATGCTTTTGAATGAAGTTTTGAATATTCAATAATTCATTAACACATTTGTCGCAATCAGCCATAAAAAAATGAACGATAAAGTATGATGGTTCTTTCAAATTTAGTTGATGCCAATAGGTAGAATCCCCACCGATTTTATTCAATAATTCAATAGCTAAAGGGAATACAATCTTTCTTTTATACCAGCCTCCCATAAGCTCTTTTATTTTTTGCTCAGGACACTCTTCTTTAAAACAGGAGGTTGTGCTTAATATCAAAAAAATTGATAAACTAGCGAGTATAACTTTATGTTTTAAGTTCATAGCAAATAAACACATATGGATAGTTTGTGCTACATTCTTCCTAGGCAAATATTACCTGTTTCTGCTTCGACTGTATAGATGATCGTTTCATTTTCAGTCTCTCTTATAGTGAAATAACAGACAGGCCTGTCAAACTCGATAATTCTGGATGGATTACCATTCCAATCATAAACCAATAATTTTTGAGAGCAAGTGGAATAATTATTTTGCCCTGAATACAGGCAATAAATAAACAAAGATGTAGCACAAACACTGTTGTAAGAATAATAAGTCTTGGAAGTTTCAATAACACTTACTGAATTTTCATTTTGTTTCTGGAAAGAAACCAGTGGTTCAAAATAATCCGGACCTCTAATGATTTTATTTAGTTTTCCTTGATTATAAAATTCTAACCTGTCTGTTTTAGAATACGCTACAACAAGTATTTCCTTGTTTGGGTGTTTAATTAAGTTTGCATTATATATAGATGCAAGTATGTTAAATTTATTATTCACATTCTCTTCTGGCCATTCTATTTGACGAACTGGCAGGCGTCCAACTTTTTCGAGTATATCTGATTTTTTATTAAACAACAAAAAACGGCTGTCATCCCGAGTATAAGAAGTTGCCGCAAATACACTATCATTAATCAAACAGGGAGATTTTAATCTTTTGGCTGAATCTATAAGAATAATTTCTTCTTCACCTGGATAGTTAGCATTTACCAAAGCTTTTTTTATATCTATTTTTATTAATTTGCTCAATGTTATATCATAAATCCAAAATATGCCTTTACCTAAAGGCAGGATATTTGCAACACTAAGGCATTGGCCCGGTTGATCTCCCCTAGTGATTATTTGCCCAATTAATTTATTTGAACTTAATCCATATAATTGTAGAATGACAGGAGATCTATAGTCTGTACAGACCAAAAATGTATCTATTATTGCAATCGTTGTGAAGAAACCATTCTGACCTGTCAGTTTCAGTTTTATCTTATCAACTTTTTTAAAAGATGACAATTTAATGTTTTGTGTTATTTTTTTATTGTTTATATGGTACCCATCTACCATTTTCTTTTGCCTGCAGGATAAAAGAAAGGAAAATGATATTAATGATCCGATGATTAAGAAATATTTCAGGATATTTAGGATATCAATACGAAAGAATAATCCGAGGATCCATTTTGAAAAATAATATTTCATATTTTATAATAGGTGAAAAGTAACATAGATATTCAATTAAAATTTTCGACTGTAGCTTCCTTAATTATAGAATTTGGATAAATATTACCAGTATTGGGTGATTTGCAATCAGTGTTAGCATTTGATATGCAATCGCCTGGAATGTCTAAGGTTCTCAAATCTTGCAGTGAAGAAATTTTAGTGGAATACCCATTGAGATACGGTAAAGTTGTTGCCATCATCATAATGAAAATGATGCGGGAATTGCATGTTAATTTCATATTATTTTTATTATAAGTTTGATAATGTAAAATACATATTTTATAAAATATAGAGAAGGCTTAACATACCTGTTAAGCCTTCTCTTGCAATATCCTAGGCTATTCTACCGTAGCCTCAGGATAAGGTGTTGCTGTGTAATTTGGATAAATATTACCGGTTGCACTAGAGATGCAGTCAGTACCAGAGTTAGGAGCGCAATAGGTTCCTGCTGCTTCTGATGCTTTAGCACGTAAGTCCTGCAAAGAAGAAGCGCTTGTTGTGAACACATTGAATAAAAGTGCTGCACTTCCAAACACCCCAACTGTCATAAAAACAATTTTCTTTTTCATAAAATTTACTTTAATTTTTAAATGAACTCATTTTCTCGTAATGAGTATTTACGCTGCACATTTTTTGTGTTGCTGCAGACCACATTTTAATATATCATCTGTTGGCGCCTTAAATGATATACTATATCTTTCTAATGCTAAAATTCATTTTCAATTAAAATATCCAAATCCAAAACATTTAAAAGAAAACACCTAATTTGTTTGTGAATCTGTTTGAGAATCACATTCAAGTAGATGGTCCGGATAAATAATTCCTGTTGCATCAGATCTGCAATCACAACCAGGAGAAGGAATACAATAACATCCACCTTGTGATGCTTTAGCACATAAATCTTGCATCGAAGACACATTAGTTGTGAATACAACAAATAAAATTGGCACAGTGGAGAGCATTATAGTTGTAATTAAAACAATTTGCTTTTTCATAATTTTTTTTATAATGATAGACTATAAGGGTACTCTATTATATAATAATTAAATTTATTAATAATGGTATTTCGCCACATCATTTATCTGTTCTTTTTTCAAATTGCCAAACATTATTGACGTAGTCGTTATAGTAATTGTCCCTGTAGTTGGATCCGTCGGGCAATTGTTAACTGTATTTTTATTTTTTTCAAATACCAATAAAACTTTACTGTTGAGTTTTAAGGGAGATTGTTTCAAATTTCTCATAGTGGTTTTTTATAAAGGCAACCTATTACTTAATTAAATGAATATTTTAGATTTTACACCACCGAAGCAATTCTGTAGATAACATTTAATATTCCGTATATTACCTTTATGAATCTTCATTTAAGTTTCTTGAGAAGAAATTACATAATCTATCATATAGTAGGATGGCTTACTTTTATTACTTATGAAGTTTCTTTTATTAAGTTAATCAGATGGCCGAATGCTGATATTTCTAATTGGAACGGATATATTATTCCTTACTTAATAAATATTTTCCTTTTTTATTTTCACTCCTTTGTAACTATGAATTTTGGCTTTGGCAAAACTCATAAAAAACCTCTTTTATTTATCTTGTTGTTCTTATCTGAATTGATCATTTATCTTTTATTAATGGGTGTAAAGGATATTTATTTTTCAGAAAGACGATTTAGTTCTATATTGTCTCTCTATCCAACAAAAATTGCTTTTATACAACAACTATGGCGGGGAATTTACTTTCTTATTTTTAGTACTGCCTACTGGTTAATTCACAGGAGTTTTAAAAATAAACAAAAACTAAAAGAGGCGGAAACCAGCGTTTTATTAAGACAACAGGAAAAGCAGGAGTTAGAACTTAAACTTATTTCTTCTCAAAATGCTTTTTTGCAATCACAGATCAACCCTCACCTCCTTTTTAATACATTAAATTTCATTCATAGTGAAGTTCAACAAGTCTCAGCCAAAGCTTCAGATGCGATAATTGTGTTATCTGACATGATGAGATATTCTCTTTCCGAAACAAAGGCAGACGGAAAAGTACTATTAGAAAAGGAAATAGAACAAATTGATAATTTAATAAAGATTAATCAGTTTAGATTTAATAATAAGCTTTGCATAGATTTTATTACTGATGGCGAGTTTAATCATATCAAGATAATACCTTTGTTATTAATTCCGTTTGTAGAAAATTTATTTAAATATGCAGAACTAATGGATGAAATGCATCCGGTTAAAATTCATATTAAGCTTGATGGCAGCATTCTTCATTTTAAAACATTTAATAATAAAAGAAAGACGATCAACTATCATTCTACCGGAATTGGAATTGAGAATGTAAGAACGAGATTAATTTCTTATTATCAGGGTTACTTTTCTTTAGATATTAACGATAACGAATCCACTTTTTCAGTTAACCTTATGATACAACTACAAAATACTATTTAATGTTAAGCTGTTATATAATTGATGACGAATTGCATGCCATTAAAAGTTTATCAGTCTATATAGATAAAACACCTTCGCTGCAATTAATAGGCTATAATGAAAATCCAATTACAGCACTTTCACATTTCCAGGAGGCAAATACATATCCGGATATTACTTTTCTTGATATTGATATGCCTCAAATTTCAGGTATTGAATTATCTTCTATACTAAAAGGAAAAACAGCTATAATATTTACTACAGCACATCCCGAGTTTGCAATTGAAGCTTTTGAACTGGATATTAGTGATTATTTATTAAAGCCATTTTCTTACGAAAGATTTATAAAATGTATTTCTAAAATAAGTGACTTGATTCTTCAAAGAAGAAATAAAAGTGGCGATCCTATTGAAGACTTTTTCTATATCCAGGTGGAAGGCAAAGGGAAGCTAATAAAAGTTTTTTTTAAGGATATTATCTTTATTGAAAGTCAGAAAAATTATTTATCTATAGTTACTGAGGAGAAGAAACACCTTACTTATCTTACTTTAACAGAAATAGTAGAAAAGCTTCCGGCTTCACTTTTGCGAATCAGTAAATCCTACATTATAAATACAAACAAAATTAGCCATATAGAAGGAAATGAAATATTTTTAATAAATAAAAAAGAAAGTTTTATAATTGGGTCAAGTTATAAAAATGCTTTTTCTCATCACATGAATGAACATCTTATAAAAACTAAAAGGGCTCACTGATTAGTATATACCCTTTGTGTATTTCGGCATTCAGGCACCTGTAAACTAAATAATATGTTACCATTTCTAAATAACGCTGATTATCAAAGTAAAGCCTGTTTAAGTGCATATGAATAATATCGGTAACTAATTTCGGGAGTGTTGTGCACTCTACTTTCTTTGCATTAAAATTTTGAGTTAAGTTTAAAATATCCTTTTTCAAAAACGTGTAAGAATTTCGTTTTTCACAACACGTGACTATCGACGAAAGATCATGCTTCAAGCGTTTATAAAGGTTTTCCATTTCAGGCCTTAATAATTTAGGTGATCCAAACTCTGAAAAGAATTCATCAAATTGAAATTTACAAAACTGTACGCTATCAGTATTACTAAATTCAAACGCAAGCAAAATTTCACTGATGGATAAAGCCGCCTCAATTATAACCTTTTCATCATTATAATTTGAAGAGTATTTAACTTTCAAAAAATTACCAATGATAGTGCTGCTTGTAGTGAAAATAGTTTCAACATCGGCGATAAGATATGAAGAATAACGATTTATTTCCTGTTTGTAAATATCCGGCTGAAATCTATTTATTAATTTATTCAAATTAAGATTATTTAGGCACGTTGTGAAACCCTCAAAAAGAGAAGTTCTCATTTTCTGACAGGGCTTTATCCTAAACCTTATATGATATTCAGGATCATTATATCTTACCCAAAACCATTGTTTAATATTACCATTCTTAATATATTTATTGACCAGCGGAATTAAATAATCACATAAAATAATATCTGATGAAAGTGGATGACAATAAATTTTAAAATATATCCATTCTTTTGTGTTTTTTATTAATGCAGAATGTTTCTTTTCAGCTTTAAATTGTTTCTCAATTTTGTAGGTTTCTGCATTTAAATACATAGAGGCAATATATTGCGCCATAAGCGGGCGATGAAATTTATCTTTAACTAAATTATTTTGTTCTATAAAAGGGAACTCTTTTAATAATATTTTTCCTTTCCCCCTGATTTCTTTTAAAAAAAAAATGATATCATCGCTTTTTTCAGAATCATAAACAAGGAAATTATCATGAATCGTATACGCAAAATAACGTGGCAGATTTATTTCTTTTGCAAACACTCGAAAGAGTTCGAGGACTGCACAAGGATCTTTTTCCTGAAGAAAATCTAATTCACTTGCCTCTAAATGCCATTCGGCAATTTGCAGAATACAAGCTTTATATGTTATCCTTGGATAAAATCTTAGCCCAGGCACGTGAGAAGCTAAGGAGAACGAAAAGTTTAATTTTAAATGTTGGCTTTGTACATCACAAAAAAAACGAAAAACGGGTAAAGAGCTTTTGGTATAATTAAATGCGGAAGACAGCCTTGGAATAATAACTTTATTCAAATTTTTTGATCGTAGCTTAACATTATTATCATTTACCGATACCATAATATCACTAAGATTTATTTTTCTATTTGTATCTATGGTGGAGTTAGTTAAAACAGGTATTTCATAATTACGCAAATGCTTCCTTCTATTAATATTGGCGGAGTGAAGATTACAAATATGAGCAACTTCAGCAAAAATTACGTCCTTATTTAGTTTTTGTTCCTGTTCTGCAATTTGCTTTCCAAATTCATAAACTTCTTTAGAGTATGAAAACCTTCCCATTAAAGATAATGCTGAAGCACCCCCAGCGTCTTCAATAAATACTTTTTCTTCAATCAATCTAAATATCACGGAAATGCTTGGCGGGAGACCTTCATTATTATCTGCAGTTTTAAGATTTTTTAAATGTTCTTCAGTGATTTCTAATTCATACCCGGAATTATAACTATTTTTTAATTGCCATTTTTTAAGTAATGATTTCATAAAGTCCTCTTCTACTTTAATGAGATCATCTTTTTTTGAAGAAGTATTGTAATCAGAAAGTCCATAATTATTTTTTATTTTATCAAAGTTTCCGTAACCTATGCCAAACTGAGTATCGAGTACTTCCAAAAGAGGAACTTCACCTGACTCATATTTACGTTTGAAGGCAAGTTTAAATTTATTTAAATCACTATTTACGGCAACTTTGGATAAAAGATTTAAGCAATATAAACCGTCTTGAATTTGTTCATAATATTTAGAAGATAGTCCTCCGTTTGTTACTTTTCTTTCTGCAATTGAATAAAAATAATTTGTGTTAACATTACCCAGAAGATATTTGTCAAGTTCATTTGTTATGTTTAAAAGGTGGCATAATTTATCAGAAGAATTTACAGACAGTTTCTTTAAATTAATTTTAAGATCTGCTGCCTCATTGCAATCATCTAAGTATTTAATAATTAAATCCGTATAATCCTCACCTGTTACACTCGGAGCACTATGTGAAACAATAATTTGTTGATTAATTAATTCAATCATAAATGAATCAACTTCTTGCATATTAGCACCTGAATCTTCTGTAAGAAGAGAAAGTATTTCTTCGTAGCTTTTTCCTGTCATACAAAATTTTAATATTTTCTTTAAAATAGTATTTTTAGAAATAGATACCATTGAGAAAAGGGTTTCCTTATTTTCCTTAATTTCTGTTTTGATATATCTGAAGTCGGTTTTACTGAAATAAAAAGATTGATTTAATTGGAATTTGGTAGACTTCTGAATTTTATGTTTCAAATATTTTTCCCAGAGCAAGTGTAATATTGTGAAATCTAATTTGATGCAGGGATTGGGATCAGCAAGCAAAATATTTGTTTGTAATTCTTCAGTCCAGTTGACCAATGAGAAAGATGAAAATAAACCAAAAGGAGTGGAACGAAATGATGCTCTATTAATATATTTCCTGACAGTATGTTTTTGCTTTTCACTAAGTAACTCATAGTCAAACTGTTTCCTTTTAAGCTCATTAAAAAATGCTGTGCTTGCTAATAATAAGGCTAATTTAAATTCATAAGTATTGAGAATAAATGGATAATCTGCGCTTTTATGCTGCCCTAAAGAGTAAAGAGGAGTTCGTACGAAAAGAGAGGAAAAAAAATTGTATTTTTTCATAGAAAATATTTTAATCTGCTAGAGGAAAAGAAATTGAAAGAGCCTCAATGAAAATTAACTTAAAATACACTTTAAGAAACAATTTTTCCGATGTTCCTTTATTGCAGACAAACATTCTTTAATTCATCGTTTCATTATTCATGGGAGGAATTTCGCTCTTTTGATATGTAACTCTCCAAATATGAAAGCGAATCTCACATGGACTAATATCTTCAGGTACTGCTTCTTGATTTTGTTTTAGCCAATAGATATGATATTTATTTTTCCTTTCCGCAGACCTGTTGTGCTTCCAATTGGCCAAACCTTTTACTGTATGAAGGAAAAATGGTAGAGAAGTTTGGTGTTAATCTGTTGAGATAATCAATGCAAAAAATGGGTGGCGTTGATTTATTAGATATCGAAACTGTAAGCCATGTCACAGCCCTTTCACTAATGAGTGAAGTAGGGAATGGCATTCCTAAATTTGAAATGGCAAAGCAGTTTGCAAGTTGGCTGAGGCTTGCGCCCAATAATAAAATAAGCGGTGGCAAAATGCTTAGTAACAGAATACCAAAAGGCAGCAACCGGCTGAAAATTGCATAAGAAATGCAGCCAATGCTATTGGTAATTTAAAAGACACCGGTCTTTCTAATTTTTTCAATCGCATTGCTTATTGAAAAGGAAGGCCTTCAGCAATTTCGGCAACCGCGAAAAAATTGGCAGTAATAATCTGGAATATGATTGTAAAAACTGTTCCTTACAGACCAGAGAATAATTATGAGTTCTTGGATCAGAAATGAAAAAGAAAACTGCAGGAAATGAAAAAATTAATTCATAAGTTTGATATAAAGACGGATGAATTGGTACTGCAATTGAGCAACTTATTAAACGTTAGTCAGAACCCTATTTGAACATTCCGTACATATTTAAATACCCAAGACTTTACCATTCGGCTCAATGTTATTTTTAGCACTTTGCAAGGCACACAAAACCCAGACACAAACCAAAACTTGCAAAGTGCTAAAAATGCCAACACACAACCCACCCACCCCGGCTGACGAAATTCTATCATCATTTGCTCAATACATCAGCTATAAATCTTTGCTCATCAACCAAGCCCCACCCACCACCCAGCGGACGGACCAATTATAAATTGCAGAAGTTATTTAATAAGGATTTCGACCCTTCAACAGGTTATCAACCTAACATTTACAAAAGGAAAGTAAGCGGTTTATTAATCTAAAAGTCAATATATTTGCACAATATGCAATGAACATGAGTAAAAAAGCAATAAATCGAATAAAAGTTGTGTTGGTGGAGAAGAATCTCAGTAGCAAATGGCTTGCGGAACAACTTAATAAAAATGAAGCAACGATTTCACGGTGGTGTACGAATGATGTACAACCCCTGTTGACAACTCTTGTAAAGATTGCCGAAGTACTAAAAGTTAATGTAACTGATTTAATAAATGATAAATTGGTATCTAAGAAAGAAAAGAAATAGATGGACAATGCAATAAAAATATCTGAATTAAAAGCCAAGCTTTCCGAAGAAATTAAGAAGGAAGTATCTAATAACAATGTCATTTTATCACTGTCGAATGAAATAGCTAAACTTGACGAAAAAAATATACGCTTTTCTGTTGATGCCGGAATAATTAACAGGTTGGGGAAAGAATTAGTAGGAAGACATGAAACTGCAGTTTCAGAGCTTGTTAAAAATGCTTATGACGCCGATGCAACTGAAGTAAAATTAGTTTTTGAGAATGCTTGGCAACCAAACGGCAAATTACTTATTGAAGACAACGGAGTAGGCATGACTAGGGATCAGCTTATAAACGGTTTTATGAGACTATCATCTTCTGAAAAAATTCACAACCCTATTTCAGATAGATATAAAAGAATAAGAGCTGGCAGAAAAGGCATCGGAAGATTCGCAACGCAGAGACTGGGTAATAAATTAACTATTATCACTCAAACTTTAAATTCAGAGTCTGCAATTAAACTCACAATTAATTGGGAAGAGTTTATAACAGATATTGATTTATTAATTATAACTAATCAAATTGAAACAATTTCAAAAACAAAAGAAGAAGGAACTGATCTAATAATAGAAGGACTTAGAGAAGGTTGGTCGGATGTCATGATAAAACGAGTGTTCAGATATACTTCTGAACTACTTCAACCTTTTCCATTGTCAAAGAAAAGGAAGGAAAAAAAAGAGGAGTCTATAGACCCGGGATTTAAAAGTTATTATTTTAGGAAAGAAAAGGAGGAGATAATTCCGATAATAGACGAAGAGGGTGCAATTTTTAAACATGCCCTTGCTGAAATTGAAGGATATGTTATGGATGATGGACAAGGATGTTGGGCTCTGAAAAGTGAAAAACTGAATTTCCCCCAAGAGGTATTTCTTATTGGGAATAATGAAAAAGATAGAGATGATAACTCAGCTCCCTTTAATTTAATTAAGGGACTTCATTTTAAATCGTATTATTTTATTTACGATGCAAACCTTTTTGCACCAGGAACATTTACGTTCATAAGAGATTTAGGGTATGAAAAAGGTGGCATAAAACTATATAGAAACGGGTTTCGAGTCTTACCTTATGGTGAACAAGCTGATGATTGGTTAGCTTTAGATAAATCCAACAATCGAAATATAGTATTGGGGCCACATGCAAATAGATATTTTTTTGGCTTTGTGGAACTAGAAGACAAAACAGGAAACTTTGAAGAGACATCAAGCAGAGAAGGACTTATTGAAAATGACGCTCTAAAGGAATTAGTGAATTTTGTTTATCTATCTATACTTAGTGCTGTCATCAAAATTTCAGAATTAAGGGGCAGAAAAGCAATAGCATCTCAAAAAGACTACACTAGAAAAGAGATAGACCCTACTGAAAAAGTTGAAAAGGCTTTGAGTAAAATGGATGAACTTTTTGAAGAAGAAGAAACGACTTCTGATGATAATTCAACAAATTATCATCAGTCAAAAGAAAAGTTTAAGGAGGCATTTAATGAATTTAAACAAGCCCGTGAAGAAGAAAAGGTAAAAAACAAGAATTTAATAGATGAAAATAATATGCTGCGAATTTTAGCAGGATTAGGTCTGGTAATTGGTGAGTTTGTTCATGAAATACATAGGTTTTTACCTGGATTTGATGCAGAAATTAATTTCCTTAAAAATGCAGTAAAAGATATTAAAGGCGTTTATCAAAGAGTTGAATTATTAGGAACAAATATTAAATCGTTCACATCTTACACTTCATATTTCGATAAAGCAATATCAAGAAATGTCATCAGAGAATTGCAATCTATTGAACTTAGAGATGTGGTTAAAGATTTTGGCAGAGTTATAGAAAATGATTTGAAAAGATCAAAAATAATTCTTCAGGATCCAGAGTTTGATGGCTATGATTTGTTCACAACTCCAATGCATCCTTCTGAGTGGGCGTCAATACTTTTTAATTTATACACAAATTCCAAAAAGGCAATAAAAAGAAAAAAAAGAGAAGGGAAAATATTTATTAAATGTGGGAAAACTGATAAAAATGTTTATCTAGAATTTTCTGATAATGGTGATGGAGTGCCAAAAGAAAGTGAATCATTAATCTTTAATGCATTTTTTACAACAACGTCTGCAGCGAATCATTCGGGGAATGATGCAGATAGTTTAATTGGAACCGGTTTAGGTTTAAAAATAGTAAAGGATATAATAGAATTTTATGGAGGCCAAATTTTTGTAATAGATACTACTGAAGGGTATAACACAACTTTTCGAATTGAAATTCCAAAAAACAAACTAGAAAATGAGTAAACCTGTTTATTTATACATAGATGATGAAAATGGACTGTCAGAAACTTCCACAATAAATGGATTTAATGATTCAGGGATAATAGATGTTCAAAGGTTTCCTCTTTCAAATTTCATAGAATTTAGCACATTAAAACTTGAGTTAATTCGAAGATCAAATGAAAATAGTTTTGATGGTTTAATAATAGACTTGAGGCTGGACGGTACAGGAGAAGACAGAACTGAATTTAATGCTAATGCAATTTCATCTGAATTACGTTCAGTCTCAGCAAGAAATGAAATAAAATCATTCCCAATTGTATTGTGTTCGACAGAAGAAAACATTAAGCAAACTTATAACGCAGATAAAACAAGTCATGATTTGTTTGATTACAAACTAAGCAAGTCTAACGCAGCGCCTAATTGGCCGAAAATCTCTATAAAACTTTTGTCCCTAGCAGAGGGGTATACTTGGATTCAATCAGACAAAAGAGAAATTGCTCAAATATTTGGAAATTCAGATTTAAAGAAACTCGATGAAAGAATTATACAAAAAATTGAGAACCTCAATGTTATTTATGATTTTACCCATTTTATCATTAAGAATTTTTTTCATCAAACAAATCCTTTAATAAATGAGAAGATATTAGCTGCAAGATTAGGAATTGATTTGAAAGCGACCTCAAGCGACAGTTGGAGTAAACTAACAACCGGAATTTTAGCGGATATTAAATACCAAGGATTATTTGCAACTGGTTGGAATAGATGGTGGGCAGATAGACTTGTTGATTGGTTTAATTCCAATACTGGAGAAAGATTAGCTTTTTTGAATGCAGAAAAAAGAGTGGAAATATTAAAAAGAATATCTGGTTTAGAAGATTTAATAGTCGCTAAACCCTTAAAGTACTGTAATAGTTCGGAGTTCTGGTCGATATGTGAAGGATATAAGGTACCTATCGATCCTCTTGAGGGTTTTAAAATATATTCTTCTATCGATTTAAAACCCTGGCAGGAAAGTAAATATATTTCAGTCTTAGCAATTCTTGAAAGAGAGGGATTTTCGGATAGAGGTTTAAAACCTCATTCTTCTGAAATTGAAAAAATTGAATATACTAAAGAACTGCTGGGAATTGTATGAAAATAAGTAATAAATCATTTAAAGGTGGCCGTAAAAAAGATGTGATTGACTATTTAGGTATTCTTTCAAGGCTATCCATATCTTATAAGATTATTGACTTTAAAGAATCCTTGCCTGAACACCTTTGGGGATATCGGATTGAAGGGCTATCATTTGGGGTAGAAACGTCCACTTTAAAACATATACGACCGAATGGATTTTCAAATGTAGAAGTTATAATTGATATCGATATTGAGTCGCAAAATAGTGAGTGGTTTAATCTTAATGATCCATTTAATTCATTAAGTTTTAGAAGTATCCTGAAGGGTACAAATCAAAAAACGAATAAATTACATTACTTGGGATTTCATATTGACCGCCACAATAGTGGTCCAACAAATGAAGTACATCCTTTATACCATTTACAGTATTTACAAAATAGTAAGATTAAACCAAACGATGAATTCGACCATGGTGAAAGTCTTCAATTAGATGTGCCAAGAATGATGCATTTCCCAATGGAATTAATCTTGGGAGTAAGTACAATACTTTCGAATTTTGCACCAAGCTTGTATTCGAAATTAATAGAAGATAGACAATATATCAACTTATGTAAGGAATACCAAGAAAGAATTTGGAGACCCTATATTAATTCAATAGAAAATTATTGGCTAAGTAGTCCAGCAAATTGGACATGGGATCCTAAGCTAAATTGTCCCTATTTAGTATGAAAAATGTTTTTAAATATCTAAGTCAAAATGTATCAACTGATCCGAAAGAGGTTGACAAACTTATCATTTCCGCATATATAACGATCAATAAAATCGTGGTCAAAAATAATGAGTTTGTTAAAGGGTTTTTATTTGATAAGAAAAATGAAAGTGATTGTTTCAAATTATCTGCATTTATAGAAGTCGTTAAAAAAGACCTTAAAGAGTTTGACATTGAAAAATTAATTGAAATTTTTGAATTCGTTATATCACCTTCTGACAAAATCATCAATGGTGCAGTTTACACACCACTATTTATTCGAGAGTATATAATTAGCCAATCTTTTTTAGAAAAAAAAGAAGAAATTCAAAGTTCTAAAATTGCCGACATCTCTTGTGGTTGCGGTGGCTTTATTTACAACGTAGCGAAAGAACTTAAAAAAAGAACGAATAAAACTTACTATCAAATTTTTAAAACTCAAATTTTTGGATTAGATATTCAGCCTTATTCAATTAATAGAGCAAAAGTTCTACTGAGCATATTAGCTTTGAGTGAGGGAGAAGACAAAAACCATTTTATTTTCAACTTGTTTACTGGAGATGCATTAACCTTTGATTGGGTTGAGGTATTAATTAATTTTTCTGGTTTTGACATTATATTAGGTAACCCGCCCTATGTATGCTCAAGAAACCTAACTATCGAAACTAAACTCAAACTAAAAAACCGGGAAGTTTGCAATTCAGGTCATCCTGATCTATACATACCTTTTTTTCAAATTGGAATTGAAAGTCTAGCAGTTGATGGCATATTGGGTTTTATAACTATGAATACCTTTTTCAAAAGCTTAAATGGGAGAAGTTTGCGAGAGTACTTCAAAAAAAAATATCTTGATTTTCGAATTATTGACTTTGGAACTGAACAAATATTTAAATCTAGGTATACATACACATGCATCTGTATTGTCGTTAATAGAAGAAAGGATTCTATTGCTTATTTTAAATCAGAAACCTCAGAAAAACTCCCTAAGAGCATTAATATATTTAAGGCAATTAATTATAATAGCCTTGATTCAAAAAAAGGTTGGAACTTGCAAAATCACCAGGTAATTTCGAAAATAGAATCTACTGGTATATCATTAGGGCAGCTTTATAAAACACGAAATGGTATTGCCACTTTAAAAAATGATATTTATATATTTAACCCCATAAAAGAGGATAAGGATTATTATTATCTACAGAATGGAAGTGTATACCCAATAGAAAAAGAGATATGCCGGAATATTCTTAATTCAAATAAACTTAATTCAGCATCGAGCTTAAATAAACTGAAGGAGAAAGTCGTTTTTCCTTATGACAATGGTCAAAAGCCCAAATTATTAGAGGAGCCTTTCATAAAGAAAAACTTTCCTAAAGCTTATAAATACTTAGAATCAAAAAAGAAAGTCCTTAGTAAGAGAGATAATGGAGAAGGAGACTATGAGAATTGGTTCGCATTTGGAAGAACTCAGTCTTTAAGCAAAATGAAACATAAACTTTTTTTTCCTCATTTGGCTTGTAAAATCCCTAACTATTTAATAAACTCAGATGAAGATCTGTTGTTTTATAATGGTCTTGCGTTACTTGGAGAATCTAAAGATGAACTCACAGTCATTAAAAAATTAATGGAGTCTAGAATATTTTGGTTTTATATTCAAAATACAAGCAAGCCTTATACATCAGGTTATTTCTCATTTAGCAGTAACTATATTAGAAATTTCGGTGTCTGTAACTTAGATACAACAGAAATCAACTTTGTATTGAAAGAGAATGATAAAAATGTTTTAGATAATTTTTTTGAAATGAAATACGGTATTGAAATTTAGCCGACTCCCCAAGTCAGGCACATTTTGCAAGGCCCACAAAGCCGACACCCAAAAGCCAACCTTGCAAAAGAGCCTGCCTTGTTCCAACGCTTCAATGGCACACCCTAAGTAGTAGGACACTATAAGCATGTTGATACACCATGACGAAGGGCGAGCGTACAACAGGAACTGTGCCAAAATGGGAGCTGACCCAAGCCGTGTTTCAACTTTTTGTTTTTCAATTTAACTTCATATCCAGCTTGACGTTATTAATTTAACTATGTGCTAATCATCAACTTTTATTTATAAATTTAGCTTCAGTTAGCCCGGGTGGACGAATTACTATTCCCCCACTTCGGCAAGCCCAGAACGACCCACGGTGCAAGTGTAATAAGGTGTTCCTCATACCTATTCGGCAATCAGATGCGCCAAACCAATGCAGCAGTGCCAATAAATCTGTTTATGAACTTTTATGATATTGGCAGACCCTGCATTGCCCTTCGGTGCTCCGCTACGCTTCGCAGTTTGTTACACTGCTTGCTGCTCATATGGCATTCGTCACGGCAGCTACTTGTGTCCTTGATGCCACTTCGTTCATTTCGTCCTTCTTTACGCTACATTACAACACGTTCATAGCTAAACAATTTGCTACAAGCGTGGCACACTTAGCCACATACAAAGCAAAGCGCAAGTGATGCACATTCCTTTTCGCAAAGCCAACGCTACAATACTCACCGGGTTCCATTACGCTACACTACATCCTACATTCACTTCAGTCGCATTCTGTCTACCCGCTGCCAATAATTTATCTATCTCAATATGCTTTGAATGAATAAGTGTTAGCTATAAATGTAATGATCTCCAAAAAATATTATCAAAGTTTACAATCTTTTATTCCGGCTAATAGGATTCAAAGGAAGTTTGCTGATCAAAATGTTCCAAACAATAGTTATTTTTCCTTTTGAAGATAGATAAATTATGCCCCTTAGTTGGAATGAAATAAAAAGCAGAGCAGTAACCTTTAGCAAAAAGTGGGAAGACACAAAACGTGAAGAAGCTGATGCCAAAGAATTTTTGGTGGAGTTCCTGAATATTTTTGGCATTGAACGAAAGAAAGTAGCAACGTTTGAACATAAAGTAAAGAAGCTTAGCGAAGCTGCTGGTTACATTGATTTGCTATGGCCCGGCATGCTGTTGGTTGAAATGAAAAGTCGTGGTGAAAATTTAGAGAAAGCGTATAAGCAGGCGAAAGAATATTGTCATGGACTTGCAGATTATAATTATCCAAAGTTTATTCTCATTTGTGATTTTAATACATTTCATCTTTATGATGAAAATGCAGAGCGACATGATTTTACTTTAAGTGAGGCTGTAAAATATGTAAGGCTCTTCAGCCCAATTGCAGGCTACCAAAAAGTTGAATTTAAAGAACAAGACCCCGTAAATATAAAAGCTGCGGAACTAATGGGCAGACTGCACGATCAGCTTGAAGAAAGTGGTTATGCTGGTCACGAATTGGAAGTGTTTCTTGTAAGATTATTATTTTGCCTCTTTGCTGATGACACTACAATCTTTGAGCAGAATGCTTTTCATGAATTTATTGCAACCCGTACACATGAAGACGGCAGCGACTTAGGTCAGCATCTTGACCATCTTTACCAGGTATTAAATAAGCAGGAAGAAAAACGGCAAAAAACATTGGATGAACAATTAGCAGCTTTTCCTTATGTAAACGGGAAGTTGTTTGAAGAACGATTAACTACTGCTGACCTTAATAAAAAAATGAGGGATGCATTACTTGATTGCTGCAAGCTTGACTGGAGTAAAATTTCACCTGCCATCTTTGGATCTCTTTTTCAAAGTGTGATGAACCCCCTTGAAAGAAGAAATTTAGGTGCACACTATACCAGCGAAAAAAATATCTTAAAGGTTATTAAGCCATTGTTCTTAGATGCATTATGGAAAGAATTTGAAGTCTCAAAATTTGACAAAAAGAAATTAAAGTCGCTGCATCTCAAGATTACAAAACTTAGTTTTTTAGACCCTGCCTGCGGATGTGGCAACTTCCTGATTATTGCTTACAGGGAGCTTAGGTTATTGGAGCTTGAAATAGTAAAGGTTGAATTAAAAGGTCAGCAGGTAACTAATGTTAATGAATATTTTCTTGTAGATGTTGACCAGTTTTATGGAATAGAATATGAAGAATTTCCGAGCCAGATTGCACAGGTTGCTATGTGGCTGATGGATCATCAAATGAATGGATTGGCAAGCTTAGGTTTTGGAAAGTATTATAAAAGAATTCCGTTGGTGAAGAGTGCAACAATCAAACATGGTAATGCTTTGCAGGTTGATTGGCAAAGCCTGATTGATTCGTTGCCTCGGGAAAAAGGTGTGCAGAAATTTGATTTCATCTTTGGCAATCCACCATTTGTTGGAAAGCATTTAATGAATGCAGAGCAGAAGAAAGACATGGACCTAACTTTTCAAGGTGTGGATAGCGCCGGTGTTTTAGATTATGTAACTGCCTGGTATATCAAAGCCGCGAAGTACATGCAGGAATATAATTTTATTGGGTCAGCTAAAAATACTCCGATTGAACTTCCGTTGCGTCGCACACTTGTACAGCATAACAATGAGCATCAAACAAAGGCAGCTTTCGTTTCAACCAATTCTATATCGCAAGGCGAACAGGTTGGAGTTTTATGGAATGAGTTATTCAACAAATACAAAATAAAGATTCATTTTGCGCACAGAACCTTTAATTGGAGAAATGAAGCAAGAGGAAATGCAGCAGTGCATGTTGTTATAATAGGTTTTGCAAATTTTGATGTGAATGACAAAGTGGTATATGAGTATGAGAATATAAAGTCAGAACCTCTTGAATTAAAAGTTAAAAACATAAATCCTTATTTGGTTGAAGGAAAAGATAACTTTCTCCCCTCAAGAAGAAAGCCACTGTGTCCCATTCCCGAAATGTTATATGGAAATAAAATAGTTGATGGAGGAAATTACTTATTCACTGAAAAAGAGATGGAAGATTTTTTAAAAGTTGAACCAAATTCTAAACAGTTCTTTAAGCCTATATTAAGTGGAGATGAATTTTTAAATGGAAGAACACGTTGGGTATTATATCTGAAAGATGCAAATCCTTCAGTGTTAAAAACAATGCCTTTAGTAATTGAAAGAATCGAAAGAGTTAGAAAATACAGAAGCATAAGTACAAAAAAACAAACACAAGAATTAGCAAATTCACCAACTGTTTTTGCAGAGCCAAGACAACCAGTAACTGATTTTTTATTGATTCCAAGAACATCTTCTGAAAACAGAAAATATATTCCCCTTGCCTTCTTTACCAAAGAGTTTATAGTAAATGACAGTTGTACAGCACTTCCCTCTGCTACAAAATATCACTTTGGGTTATTGTCCTCATTAATGCACATGGCGTGGGTAAAGAACACATGTGGAAGATTGAAGAGTGATTTTAGATATTCAAACACTTTAATTTATAACAATTTCCCTTGCCCAGAAAGTCCAAGTGACAACCAAAAGCAAAACGTAGAAGAAGCTGCACAAAAAGTATTAGATGCAAAAGCACAATTTCCAGATGCAAGCTTAGCAGATTTATATGATCCTAACACAATGCCACCGGTGTTAATAAAAGCTCATCAGGCACTTGATAAGGCTGTTGATTTATGTTACCGTTCACAACCCTTTGCAAATGAGACAAAGAGGATAGAGTTTTTGTTTGAGTTGTATGATAAGTATACGAGTGGGATGTTTAGTGAAGTGAGGAAAAAGAAAGCGATAAAAAAAGTTGAATGATATGTACGGGAACATGAATATTGTAAACGTTGAAGCTCTGATAAATGCTTTCGAAGCAGTGAGTTGTGGTAAGGTTCATGTTGCCCAAATTAGCAGTAAAGACTTTGAGATAAAGCAGAAAGAAACGAAATCCTTAGAAGGGTATCAAGCACCTAATGGATTTCCAAACTGTTGTGCAAATCATAAACAAATATTTCAGATTGGAGTAGAAAGATTTGCTGCGTTTCCGTATTGTTGTGAAGGACATAAAAACCTAAACACTGCTAAATGGTTTAAGAAAGAAAATTATTCTTACTTGCCCGAAAAATTAGTAACCACTATTTCCTACACATGGCATTGCATTTCAAAGTGCATAGAAAATCTCAATTGGTACAAAGAAATTACAGATTATATAGATTATACTAAAGTGAGTTACGGACAATTTCCAGATGGGTATGGTTCACCATTAGGCTTAGAATTATATTTATATAATCTTGAAAGAAATATTGAAGCCGAAAACAATATACCCTCAGAGAAAAAACAAAATCTTTTAGAGTTTATCAGGAAATATAATGAACCAGTTCAAGAGGTTGAACAAACAGATTTGAATTTTTTAATTAGTAAATACAAGGAGTGGTTGAAAATCTTTCCGTTTGAACTAAGTTTTCTTAGTCACCTCAAACCATATTTTGAAAGACAGATGCCAATTCTTTCGGGTAAAGGAGAAACAAATATTTATACTGGTCTCACTGGTTTTAAAATAAAAACAAAAAAAGAATTAATTAGCTTTTTAGTATCTACAACCCTCACTATCATAAAAGAAATAAATACCCGACACCTATTTCAAAAGAATTTACTTACTGATGCTAAAAAAATGCAGGTTGAAATCCTTGTAGCAAAACGGAAAGTTGAACTTGAAGGTTTAGATAAATCAGATTGGGGAAGTAGAAAAGCATACATCAAATTATTAAAAGGCTGGCTTAATGGAGAAAAAACATTTTTGAAAGAGATTAGCTTGCTTTTTAAAGAGCCTGCATACAATATTGATTTTATTAAAGACTTTGTTGACGGGTTTTGGAGATTACAAAAAAATGATACAAATGAACCTTGTATTATGAATGTCAGGGAGAACAAGCCTGACAAAGAAACATCCTTCCGATATTGGTTTAAGAACTTCTTTGCTGCCCGTTATCCAGATGCTTCAGTTACAGCCGAAGAAGAAAAAGGAAACGGAAGAATTGATTTAAAAATATCTCACAGACTATTCGGGGAAAAAATTATAGAATTTAAAGGTTGGTGGAACCAGGATAAGAAAAATTCACCTCAGCAGATATGCAATTACTTAACCGATTTTGAAAAAAAGGGCTATATATTTATGATTAACCATCTTGAAAAAAAGGAAATAGCTGCGGATTATAAAGAGTTAATTACAAAACCTTCCATGAATTATATTGTTGACTCGTGGAAAGAACACAAATTTGAAAATACCGATATGGTTTATTATGAATCAAAGCATCAATTTGCTGTAAAGACGAAGACGATCTATCACTTCATTTTTAATGTATATTTTTCGAGTCAGAAGTAAATCGAGAAGTAATCTTGTGATGACAAAAGGATTGAAATCCGGGAGTATGCTTAATTAAGTGTGTCAATTTAAAATTAATTAAATTGACATACAATG
>JBBJOK010000324.1:0-3569 GCA_037721545.1 Chitinophagaceae bacterium | reverse complement strand
AGCAATATATTAAAGATATAAAAAGCAAAGATTTTCCTAATGAGAATGAACAATATTAAATGTTTGTGACAATCGAAACTAATAAATCAAATTATAATTTAAATGAAACTATTTTTTTTACTAATTCTATTTTCATCTTTTGAGTTAAAAGCTCAGAATTTCAGTCAAGGGAAAATTAACCAGTGGCAAGTGCAAAGTAAAAATGTTCAAATCATCCGTGATAACTGGGGCATACCACATATTTACGGCAAAACTGATGCAGACGCCGTTTTTGGATTCATGTATGCACAATGTGAAGACAACTTTCAACGGATGGAACGTAATTATATAAAATTGTTCGGCAGATTATCAGAAGTGGATGAAGATGCTAAATGGCTTGATGATTTGAAAATGCGAATGATCTATGATACAACTGCTGCAAAAAAAGATTATGAAAGAAGCCCTGCCTGGCTTAAAGAATTATTAATTGCTTTTGCTGATGGAGTAAATTTTTATCTCTATAAACATCCCAAGGTAAAGCCTGAAGTATTTATCCGTTTTGAACCCTGGTTCCATCTTATGTTTACAGATGGTGGACTTACGGCAACACGGACAGGAGGAATCCAATCAAGCGACATACAAAACCTGTATGATCCAAACTCAAAATCAACCGGTAGTATTATCAATTATCGAACGCTTTCGAAAAACAACCAAGGGGCTTCCAATGCATTTGCCATTGCGCCTGCAAAAACTGTTTCAAAAAATCCATTGCTTTATATCAATCCTCACGGCGAATTTTATTTACGTACCGAAATGCATATGAACAGTGAAGAAGGATTAAATGTATATGGAGGTGTGACCTGGGGCAGTTTTTTTGTGTTCCAGGGATTTAATCAATTCTGCGGATGGGGACATACCACCTCATTTGCAGATGGATCAGATCTTTATGAAGAAAAAATAAGTAAAAAAGACGGCGGGTTCTCTTATGAGTATAATGGGCAATTAAAACCCGTGCAAAGTAAGCAGCATCGCTTTGTGTACAAACAAGGTAATGAAAAAAAAGTACAAGGTGTTACTGTTTACTACACACATCACGGACCCGTAATGGGAAGCAGAAATGGAAAGTGGTTGAGCCTCAAAGAAAATAATCGTTCGTTAAATGGATTACTGCAATCGTGGCTGCGGATGAAAGCCAAAAATTTGGATGAGTTCAAAAAGGTGATGAACCTGAGGGGCAATCAATCTAACAATACAACGTATGCAGATTCAAAAGGGAACATTGCTTACTGGCATGGCAACTTTATCCCAAAAAAGAATACAGCCTATAATTGGGCTTTGCCTGTTGATGGCAGCATTTCAGAAACAGAATGGAAAGGTGTACATGAATTGAATGAGATCATTCATTATGTTAATCCTAAAAGCAGCTTCTTACAGAACTGCAATTCCAGTCCATTTTATATTGATCCTTCCCGGAAAAATAAGTATCCCGTATACATGGCACCTGAAGAAGAAGATCCCCGGTCTGTTACTGCCATTAAGTTACTTAAAAAAGAAAATGCATTTACAATAGAAAAATTAATTGGTGTTGGTTATGATCCATACCTTGCCTCATTTGATATTTTATTACCTCCATTATTTGCTTCTTATGATGGAACTCCTGCAACAGATACAATCAAAGAATTCATCAGGGATCCTGTTTCATTATTGAAATCCTGGGATAAAAATGCTTCCATTCAATCGATTGCTACTACTCTTGCTACGGAATGGATTTACAAACTTTTATCATCTCAGCCGTTTAATGAAGAAATATTCCGTGACCAAAGCGGGGTTTTAGATGCATTGATAAAAAGTACACCGCCGCAACAGAGATTAAAAATGCTGGCAGATGTAATAAGGGATCTGCAAACAACTTATGGTTCATGGAAAATATCCTGGGGGCAAATCAACAGGTACCAGCGTCTTACAGGAGATATAAAACAGAAATACGACGATAATAAGCCCAGTTTATCGGTAAGCTTTACTTCTGC
This sequence comes from Chitinophagaceae bacterium, assembly GCA_037721545.1. GTDB lineage: Bacteria > Bacteroidota > Bacteroidia > Chitinophagales > Chitinophagaceae > Ginsengibacter. The sequence continues at coordinate 1,563 of JBBJOK010000324.1, read as the reverse complement.
TCTATTTGGTTCGCTTGCTACTTTTTATACAGAAAGATTTAATACAAAAAAAAATTACGGCTATGACGGGAACAGTTTTGTAGCTGCAATAGAATTTGGTAAAAAGATAAAAGCCAAATCAATTCTTACTGGAGGGCAAAGTTTTGATCCTCTATCAACGCATTTTACGGATCAGGCGGAGGGATACATTAATGGAAAATTTAAGGATGTGTTATTTTATAAGTCAGACGTTTTAAAACATGTGGAAAGAAGGTATCATCCGGGCAGAGAGTTATAATGCATAACATTACTTCAACATTTTGTTTTCCGGCTTGGGAGCTAATGTGTGTCTTTAAAACTGCAAACCTCTTAACCATACTAAACATTTTATCTTTACAAAAAACTTATAAATGAACTTCCTTTTCCAATTAAATATTTCAAATAATAATAATGGTGTATCAACAGGTACTAAATGGTTATCACCAAAAACTGAAAAAATAGAATCCCATTCTCCTGTAAATGGTAAATTAATTGCTTCTGTAAATGTTGTAGATAAAGAAAGTTATGAAGCAGTAGTAACAAAAGCACAGGAAGCTTTTTTAGAATGGCGGTTATGGCCAGCGCCAAAACGTGGTGACATTGTTAGGCAAATTGGAGATGTACTCAGAGAAAATAAATTGCCCCTGGGGAAATTGGTTAGCTATGAGATGGGTAAAAGCCTACAGGAAGGTTTGGGAGAGGTGCAGGAGATGATTGATATCTGCGATTTTGCTGTTGGACTTTCCCGCCAGTTATATGGTTTAACAATGCATAGTGAGCGGCCGGGTCATAGAATGTATGAACAATATCATCCTTTAGGCATTGTGGGAATTATATCGGCATTTAATTTCCCTGTTGCTGTGTGGAGTTGGAATACAATGCTATCATGGGTTTGCGGAGATGTATGCATCTGGAAACCTTCTGAAAAAACGCCTTTATGCGCTGTAGCATGTATGAATATTATTTCAGCTGTATTTGAAAAAAACGAAGTGCCTGAAGGAGTAAGTAATTTAATTATCGGAGGCAGAGAAGTTGGCGAATGGATGAGCGGGGATACAAGAATTGCTTTAATATCTGCAACAGGATCCACAAAAATGGGTAAAGCAGTAGGCGGTACAGTTGCCGCAAGGCTTGGAAGAAGTTTGTTGGAGTTAGGAGGCAACAATGCCATCATAATTTCGAAAGAAGCTGATCTTGATATGGCTCTGATTGGTAGTTTGTTTGGTGCGGCTGGCACAGCAGGGCAAAGATGCACAACTACCCGCCGATTAATAATTCATGAAGATATTTATGAAACATTTAAAAAGAAACTGGTAACAGCATATAACTGTTTAAAAATCGGAGACCCGTTAAAAGAAGATAATCATGTAGGGCCGCTGATTGATAAGGATGCAGTAAAAATGTATTTGGAGGCTATTAAAAAATGTAAACAACAAGGAGGAAAATTTGTTGTGGAAGGCGGAAAATTAACTGGCAAAGGGTACGAAAGTGGCTGTTATGTAAAACCATGCATCGCCGAGGTAAAAAATGATTTTTCAATTGTGC
>JBBJOK010000323.1:0-3573 GCA_037721545.1 Chitinophagaceae bacterium | reverse complement strand
ATGCTGAATTTGGAGGAGGTTATTCATTAATACTAATTTCATCAACTAAAATATACTGTTTGGGCTTCAAAGGCTCTTTTTTTAGCGATGATACAGCCCCTTATGGATATATGTTAGCAGGGTATCGCTATCAACCAATTAATAAGTCAGGCGTTACCTACAGAGCTTTTATATCTCCGCTCTTTCAGCCCGGGTTTAATGTAAAGCTTTGGGGTGGGGCAAGTATTGGATACAGGTTTTAAAATTTATTAATGTGCCTGCAGCCAGTTTTCACCAACACCAACCTCAGCATCAGAAGGACATCATTGAGTAATTTCAATGTTTTCTGCACCACCATAAGCATTTTATCGGGTCGGTGAATGGTATACCGAATATTCCTCCTCCAAAGCTTCCGGGGTTGATGCCAATAATCACCCTCCGCTCATTGTTATCCCTATAATATTTTTTATAAAATTGAGTGCAGGTCTGCATTATAGTTTCAACCAAAAAAGGGAATGACTCTGTTAACAAACGTTGATCCTTCCAATTTGGCTCTTACAAATAAATAAAGGTCTCGTATATTGTCTTTTATTTTAGGATCATATTTATTTGTAGCAAGCCATAGATCGAATAATTCAAAACTCCATTGCGGATATTTAAAAGAAGCGGAACCGAATTTCTTCTTAAAATCCTTTAATTCTTTTACACTGGCTGTTTTATTTAAAAGTTTAGCTGTTAACTGTAGATAGTTAAATAAAAATTGTTGTTGAGGTAACAATTGATTTATGTTCATGCTATCCGAATATATTATGGCTTGTTGGGGCTGGCTTGCCATTACATAAAGTTCTAAAATACTTAACTGTACACCTGCTTCTTGTTTTGATTTGCGATATTCTGCAACAGCCTTATCAAGGTATTTATCTCTTTTTTCCAACTCATTAAAACGCATGGCTAATATTGCTGCTTCAGAAGAATAAGTAGTATTCCCTGTTGAAAATCTTTCTGTTAATATTGAAAGATATTCATAAGCTTTCAGTGTATCATTTAATTTTAAATAGCTGTGTGCAGTGTAATACATTGCAGGAGAGATATAATTTAAAATTCTAACACCAACAGATGTATCCTCTTTTATAGCCTGGCTGAAATATCTAATTGCTCCTGAATATTCACCATTAAAATATTTTATTTCGCCTATATTCTGTTTGCTAAAATTTTTTTCTGCCCATAAAGAATCAACTTCTTTAATCTTATTATACCATTTTAATGCATTTGCAAAATCGTTTCTGTAATAATAAAAGTCGTGCCTTTTTTTAGCCGCTGGTAATATTTCTTTGGTAAGTGAAATAAAAGAAATTATACCTGTTTCTGCCATTGCTAATTGCAGTTCCTGTTTGGATTCGAAAGCTGTATTAAGTAGTGCAGGTAATTTGTTTTTAGAGAGACGTAAATATTTAATATTTGGCATTGATAGTATATCTACTGGCAGCTTGCGTATTTCATTATTACCCATATCTAACCAGTTACTTTTAAAATTAGACCACCCGGTTTCAGGCAAGAAGGTAATATTGGAGTTCTCCGCTTCTATCCTTGCCTGAGGAGCTTTAATATTTTGTATCCATTTAATTGTAAAATTAGAATCAAGTGATATATTATTTCTAATATCCACATTAGTAAGATTTGAATTTAATGGCACATAGACTGGCAATTTTTGCATAGTATTATTCAATACTGTTTTTAGGCTATCCGGTTGGCTGTGATTAAAATAAGAGCGATATAAAGTTTTATAATTGGCTATTAAAAATTCCTGTAGCTGTAGTCCTACACCTAAACTGTCAGGTAAATCCTGCAAATTATTATTGACTACATTAAATCGCTTTAATTTTTTTAAATTCTCAAATGTCCCCGGTAAGTGTGTCAGGTAGTTATAGGAAAGATTGAGCGATTCAAGATTGGTTAACTGATTTATTTCGTGAGATATTTCTTTAATATCACTGCCGCTTAAATCTAAGGCCTTAAGCATATTAAGTTTATGCAGTTCTGTTGGAAAATCTTTAAGCTTATTATCCTTTAAATCAGCAATTTGTAAATTTTTTAGATTGACAAATGTGGAGGGCAAGTGCTGAAATTTATTGCCCCCTGCATGTAATTGCCGAAGAGATAATAATCCTCCAATACCATTAGGGAAATTTTCAATTTTATTACTGTTGAAATTTAAATATTCCAGCTTTTTTAGATTTTTAATTTCATCCGGAATATAGGCAAGCTTATTATAAGAAAAATCGATATATTTTATTAAACTAAGTTTTGTTAAAGAAGCAGGAAAAGAATCAAAATAATTATTTGTAAGAAATAAAGTATCAAGATATTTAAGCATGGAAAAACTTTCAGGTAATTGTACGAGGTTGTTAACCGACAGATCCAAATGATGAAGATTTTTTAGCATCCCTATTGATGATGGCATCGAATGGAGTCTCTCATTTTTATTATAATCTGTGTTAATTCTTATATACTTCAGTGTAAGCTTTTTCAGTCCTGCTAATTTACCAATTGCGGAAGGAATAAATGGGCAAACACCACTATAAATTTTTAACTCTTTAATATTTTTTGATTTTGCAATATCATTAAAAAACAAGTTAGGCTCAGATATCTTTGAGTCATTAATTTCTAATTGCTCTAAAAATTTTAAACTTCCTATTCCAGTAAAAGAAGAATCAAATTCTGAGTAAGGTAATTGGAGATATTTCAGTGAAGACAAGTTTGACAAAGTATTGAAAATTGAATCTGTATGATAATTCTTATTAATATTGAAGACTAAAAACTTGAGCTTTGAAAGTTTTAAAAATTCATGTGGAAAATATCTTATGGCATTCCCATTTAATGACAATCCTTTTAAATTAGAAAAATGATAGAGCACTTTAGGAAGTGAAGTAAGATCACTATTCTCAATAAGTAGATATTTTAGGGAGGGCAGATTTAAAATTTTTTGTAAAGCATCATTCATATCAATTTCCTTACATCTTTGAAAACTTATTATTTCTAACTTTTTAAGGCTACTAATTGAAGCCGGAAGTTTTATAATATTCTTTTGTAGTGAATCTTTCTTTGAAAAGAAAATTCTTTGTGTTAATTCTAACTTTTTTAAGGATGATAACTCTGCCAGTCTTTGGAAAATAAGATTAAGAGGTTGCTGTTCTATATTTTCAATTATTACAGTTTCAACGGAATTTAGTGTATCAAAAGAATATTTTAAATAAGCAGAATCTTCGGGAGAAATTTTAATAACAACAGGTTTTTTATTATCTACAAACCTCTTATCAAATACCCATCTAAGAAGGGAATAACTTATATCTGTTGATTTTTTAATTGCCTCATCCCACTCTTTATTTTGTGCTGTTGCATTTTTATTACAAAAAAGCAAGAAAAAAAACAGGATTACATTTATAAACTTTTTTTTCATGAATAGTATTTAATGCGCTTCCAGCCAATTCTCCCCTACTCCAACTTCTGCATCTGCGGGTACATCATTCGGTAATTGTAATGCAGTTTGCATACAATTAATAATAATTGGTTTAAGGGTTTCCACTTCTTCTTTGA
>JBBJOK010000322.1:0-3588 GCA_037721545.1 Chitinophagaceae bacterium | reverse complement strand
GCACCAAAGGGCTCAACAGAATTTTGTTTGCTGCTGGCAAAGGCTGATAGTGAAGAACAACAAACCAGAATTGGAAATCAAACCGGTGGGCGGGTTTTTTTATTTCTTTACACAGACGATTTTTGGAGAGATTATAAAAATATGCTGGCTGAAGAAATTATATTTATAAGAGAACCTGTTGAAGAAAAATGGGGCACTGTTGCCGTGTTTAAAGATCTCTATGGAAATTTATGGGATTTAATTGAGCCAAAATAATTTACAAGAACTAAACATTTTTTTTGGTCTATCCCTTGTTGCATCAATCACTCTTTCATATTCCGTAAACTCCAAAGGAGAAATTAAAAAGCATTTGTCTCCTTCTTTTTAATGATCTTACCGACGTTAAATACACGGGCAATATTAAAACCGAAAAGAATATCTCCATCTCCCCAGGAACCTTTGTTGCTAGTAATAAAATTACTTTCCGTCATTGATGATGAATTGGTAAGATGAAGCTGAAAAACGTGACCCCCTGTTTCAATATCAAACCCAAGAGAAAGAACATTTGTAGAGCCGGGAACCCGGTATTTTGGTATCTGATAATAATATTCCGCATTAAAACTGGTTCTCCTGGATATTTTTTGTCTGCCACCAAAACCAACAGCAAAAACATCATTAGGGCCATTATCAGCCGGCCGATTACGATGAATAACAGTTGGCATAATTTGTAAAGAAAGCCCCTCACTAAATTTTCTGGCGATAAGAAGCTGGTGTGTAAAATTTATCCGGTTACTGAAAGTTTTATATACGGACGTATCTCTAAAACTAATAATACCAACTGTAGGTACATAACTGAGGGTTATAGGTATTTTTCGCTTACCGGTAGATTGTCTTAATATTTTCCATTTAAAAAAAGCGTCATAAGTTTTAAAACTTGTACTTCTTCCTATACCAATCATTACAGTATTGGTTAACCCATAATCAAACCCAAAACGGGTAGTTGCATTATCAAGCCCAAATAAATTATAAGCTCCACCGCTTGATCCCCCTATAGTTCCAAAACGATGGGATATTTTAAAATCTAAAACTCCGGGGGCGATATTTTCAACGGAGTGCCCATCAATTAATCGAGTGGTTTTAAATGTTGCTGTAGTATAAATTGTTTGATTGGCATCATTAGCCTTTGATTCCTCATCGGCAATTTTTGAAATGTCTGTTGTATCTTGCCCTAAGGTGCCGAAAGCGGTAATTAGTGATAATATAATAATCAATAGCTTTTTATTCATACCTCTTATTTTATCCTTTTTTAAATGGAACATACTTACAATCAACTGTGATATTAATGAATTCTGCAATGTTGTTTGCAACAATTGCAGGCACTTTTATTTTATAATCTTTCAGGTTAATATTGAAATTTGAATTTACGTTTATCCTCCCCTGTGCAATACTGATTGATCCCGGCACTTCAATATTTTTAGTTACTCCATGCAGTGTAAGATTTCCTTTTACTATTAAGGGGTAAATACCATCTTTAGAAAAATTTATATTATTCAAATCACCTATACTTCCTTTAAAAATTGCCTTAGGAAATAAATTGCTTTCCATATAATTTTCGTTGAAGTGCTCTTCCATTAAAGCTTTTTTAAATTTAAACCCTTTAATAAGCACTATATAAACGAATTCGCCTTTTCTAGTATCCAAAATACTGGTCACCTCATTATTTCTTGCATCAATGTTTTCTATAGGAGTTTTAGAAAAAAAAGTTACTCGCCCGCTACGTGTAATATAAATTTGTGCAGATGCACTAAATATTAAAAACCATGTAATACCTATCGCTATGATTTGTTTTATCATAATGATTTTTTATAGTTCTTCACGTATTAGTTTTTAATTGTTTAGTGCACCCCTTGCAATCCACTCTCTTATTTTAGCAATATTACATTCACTTAGCTTACCGCCCTGGGGCATAGGAGAAAAACCCGGGCTATGGGTTATTGTCCCTAATAATTTTCCATTTGACACAAGTTGCCTGACAGAAGCATAATCATCTACCCTAATTCCATTATTAGCATTGGGGCCGGAATGGCAAAGCCTACAGTGAGTATTTAAAATGGGGAGAACTGTAGCGCTATAAGTAACAATTAAAGTATCACAGGGTGTTGAGGGCAGTAAAATTTGATCATCATATTTACACCCTGCACCGGTAATCAATAGTATTATAAATACTATAATACACAGGTAGCGGCTTCTAAAAAAAGTTTTGTTTCCCATATTTATCATATCTTATATGTAGAGTAACTAATTGTCAACAGGCTTGCAGCGGTTAACAATTACATCCATATTATACCCATCACAAAAACCCCTCAAAATTATAGTTTCACCAACATTTGTATTAATGATCTTCTCTCCTTTGTCCATTATACATTTTACACCAAAAATTTCGTCAGATGTCTGTAAGGTATAAAAGGTTTCCCCATCTTCATTTTTTCCTATTTCATTTATTTTTCCTGTTATCTCAACTGTTTTATCACCCGGTGTTTCAGTTACGTATTTTTTTTGGGCGTTCGCTTCATTAGTGTTGAAATCATTGAATAATTGTATGGCAGTTACTTTTATTGCTGATCCCTCTAACGGATCCTTAAAAGGTTTATTCCATATTTTATATCCCACTACCCCGCTTATTCCCAAAACCATAATGGTAGATATGATTAGTACTGATCTTTTGGCCATATGGGGTTGGATAAAATTAATTTGTAAATAAACCGCCAGCTGCTATCCAATCGGTAATTTTTTTCTTATCAATTGCAGATAATGGGCTTTTTGGTGGAGGTGGCATAATACTGGGGGTGCCATCCACCGCTCTTATTTTAATCCGGTCTTTTTGAGCTACAATTTGGCAATCATCCATATAGTCAATGCCGCTCTGAGGATTTGGAGTAGTATGACAGCCTGATACAGCACAGTTAGTGCGTATTACATTTTGTACTGCAATAAATAACGGACCTGCAACACCACTACAGGCACTTATGGTACTTGTAGTTACAGTAAATTGCGCAGAACCTGTACACCCATTACTGTTTTTTGCACTAATTGTATAAGTACCAGCCACCAGATTATTAAAGAGGCCTGAAGATTGAAAAGCACCTCCATTTAAGCTAAATGTAAATGCACTCCCCCCGGTGGCAGCAACTGAAATACTACCGTTGTTAGAACCTGTATTGGCAGTTACCGTACCTGTAATAGAAACAATTACCCCGGCACACGGATTGGAAGGTGGATTGGTTGGTTGGGTTGAACCTGAATCGCCTTTACTACAGGAACTGTATATCAGTATACCTGTTAGTAGCATTAAAGCTGCACTAAATATGTTTTTTTTCATGATGAAATCATATTAGGTGGTGAGACCGATTCCCTCATCGACGGTAATTCGTCTCCCATTCATAAACAGATAATTATAAGGTACGAGAAAGTTAGAGAGAAAGGTTTGCTTACATTATTACAATTAATTATTCATTACATAACTTTCTACCGGCATGCGATTGGAGATGCTTCTGGCCAACGTCATTTCATCAGCATATTCAAGTTCGCCGCCAAATGCAATGCCACGTG
>JBBJOK010000321.1:0-3589 GCA_037721545.1 Chitinophagaceae bacterium | reverse complement strand
ATTGGATTTATTGATCGCTTAACTTTTTTACTTTTTCCATTACCTCTTCCTGCATATTCTTTTTAAATTCCAAAAGTTTTTCAGAAAGTTTTTCATCAGATATAGCTAAAATTTCTACGGCCAATATTGCGGCATTTTTTGCGCCATCAAGCGCCACAGTTGCTACCGGCACACCTTTCGGCATTTGCAGTATAGATAATATAGAATCCCAGCCATCAATTGAATTGGAAGATTTTATAGGCACACCAATTACGGGCAATATGGTAAGTGAAGCAACCATACCGGGTAGATGTGCAGCGCCACCTGCTCCTGCAATAATAACTTTAAAGCCTTTGTCTTTTGCTGTAGTAGCATATTCTACCATACGCAAAGGGGTGCGATGTGCGGATACGATAGTAATTTCAAATTCAATTTCAAACTTGTTTAAAACTTTTGCTGCTTCTTCCATCACTTTCATGTCGCTATCGCTACCCATGATAATGCCAACAGAAGGAGTTTGTAGTTTGTTGTTAATAGTTTGTGGTTTGGGCATCTTACTAAAAAAATTTTTATGTAATTCTTTTTTTGATGGGGTCTTGCTTACTCATAAAAACACTGTATATAACAATTCTTGTTTTAAATACTTCATAAATAACCGTAAAAGGAAACCGGTTTATTTTACCCTGCCTAACAGGCCTTTGGTAATAAGAATGAGTATTAGGGTTATGAAGTAAAATAGAATAAAATCTTTCTAATTCATTTAAAAATTCCAAACCTAATCCTTCACTTTGTTGTTCATACCAATCGTATGCTTCTAAAGTTTCTACTGTTGCTAAAGAACGAATTTCAATTTCATATTGCATGCCGCTTTTCTTTATCAATTGCCATCTGTTTTACCTGCTGCCAACTATATGATTTGCCTTCTTTATTGAGGTATTTCTTTCGCTCATTGAGTACTAATTTTTTTCTTTGTAAATCCGTATCAATTTCATTTTCAAAAAGGGTGTAGATAGCTTCAGCTTTTTTATTTTCTATTGTATCAATAAACTCATGAAGCTTTTTACGAATATTTGTGGTTCGCATAATTTTTATTTAATCAAATTTACTTTTTCTTTTCTTAAACAAAAGCCATAATCAATGATAAATTATAAAGTACAACCCCGCATCGCAGGGAGATTATAATTTTCTCACCAGATCACCTTTTAATCTTAACAATTCTGTTTCAGCAACCTTGGTTTCATACCTTGCAGCTATCAGCCTGTTATATGCATCTTCCAGGCTTTTTTGTGCTTCCCGTAATTCTAAAAATGTGGTAACACCTTGCTTATATCTTTCGTAAGCAATAAAAACATTTTCTTTTGCCAGAGCGATATTTATTTCTTCAAGGGCAAGCTGTTTCTTCTGCAATTCATAAGTTCTAAAAGCATTTTCAACATTTGTTACCAGCAGGGAAGTTTGATTTTCTAATGTCAATCTTCTGAAATCTATATCTGCCTGGGCTTGCTTAATATTTCTTTTTGCGATATAATTATTAAAAATAGGAACCCGGGCTGTTAGTCCATAGTTAAACCCTTTATTCTGGTTAAACAATGGACTGAAAGAATTTATAACGGTATTATTATTTGTTTGGCTGAAATTGTATGCAGAATTAAATGAAACGGTTGGCAATCTTTCCGCACGTCTTTCTCTTAATGTAATATTAGCTATATCTATATTTTTTCTGGTAAGCAACAATTCAGGATTCGTTTGAGCAATATTTCTTTTTACTTCACTTAAACTAAGTGTAGTGTCAATTGGGATAGAATCAAATACATCATAATTAACCCCTTTGTCAACAGCCATGAGCCTGTTAAGGTCTCCTTTGATTTGTGTTATTAAAGTTTGTTGCCTTAACTGAGTTGAAATTTGAGCATTCAAATCTAACTTAGCCTGCAACACATCCGGCTTTATGCCTAAACCTACTTCTAATTTTATTTCCGCCAGTCTTAACCGCTGCCTGTTTAAATCCATCTGCTCCTCCACAGCTTTTAGTTGTTGCTTTTGCCTTACTATATTGTAATAGGTGTTTACTACCTCGGCAACTACATTAATAATCTGATTTTTAATGATTAGATCACCGAGTAAAAGAAATTCCTTTAATTTATCCCGGGTTGCGAACATTTTAAATCCATCAAACAAAACCCAGTCTAAAGCAATTGATGCATTAAGGTTTCTTGATTTTATACCAGAGGCTTTTCGATCGTTGCCATCAGCAAGTTTTTGTTTTTGATTATTATTATTAAATAATAAACCACCATTTCCATCGATTGTTGGTAAAAAAGCGGCTTTGGAATAAGATTGGTCTATTGCAAAAATTATAGAATCATTTCTTGATAATCTTATTTCATAATTGTTTTGTAAGGCTGTACCAATAGCTTCTTCAGGCGTTAATATTTCTTGTGCGCTAACATTGGGGATGTAAAAAAAAATACAACAAACAAACGTGAAACGGGAAACGTGAGAGGTGAAAGGGGAAATGTGAGAGGTGAAACGTGAAAGTTGAAACCCCAAACGAATCATGGTATTATAAAATATGTTTCTCAGAATTTTCATTTTAAAAATTAATTATTCTATTCATACTGATTGATTATATAAAAATCTACTTTAATCTTCTCCATCTCCTTCCGCCTTAGGCGGAGAGATAGAGGGGGCTTTTAATTTAATACATGTTGTGGTGTTACCTCAAGTTCATCTAACTCACTTCTTTTTTTACTGGATGACATATAAGAATACATTGCGGGTATTACAAATAATGTAAGCACCAGCGAAAACATAATTCCACTTACAATTACAATTCCCAAAGGTACACGGCTGGTTGCTGCCGCACCAAGTGATAATGCTATCGGTAATGCTCCTAAACTCATGGCCAGGCTTGTCATGAGAATTGGGCGTAAACGCTGGCTGGCGGCATATATAGCCGCATCTGCCTTAGCCATGCCCTTTATCCGATTCTGGTTTGCAAATTCTACTATTAATATTCCATTTTTTGTTACCAAACCTATCAGCATAATTATTCCTATTTGTGAGAATATATTAAGCGTATGATCAAATATCCAGAGAGCTAATAATGCTCCTGCAATTGCCAAGGGTACTGTTAACATGATTATGAAAGGATCAATAAAACTTTCAAATTGAGCAGCAAGTACTAAAAAGATAAGCCCTAATGCAAGAAATAAAGCGAATGAAGTATTGCTTGAGCTTTCTTTAAAATCCCGGCTACTTCCGGATAGCGCAGTTGCAAACGTGGGGTCTAATAATTTTTTTCCGATTTCTTCCATCGCCGCAATTCCATCTCCAATTGTTTTGCCTGGGGCCAGTCCTGAAGAAATTGTTGCTGCTTTATACCGATTGTAATGGTATATAGTAGCAGGACTCGTAGCTTCCTCAAAACTTACTAAGTTATCCAGGCTTATCATTTGCCCTGCAGTATTTCGTACATACAAACCTCTTAAATCATTTGGATCATCGCGGTTACTTCTATCAACCTGCCCCATAACCTGGTATTGTTTTCCTTCTTTTGTAAAGTATCCGAGGCGGCGGTTACTAAGTGCAAGTTGTAAAGTTTGAGAAA
>JBBJOK010000320.1:0-3598 GCA_037721545.1 Chitinophagaceae bacterium | reverse complement strand
GCTACATAATCATCACTCTCTTTCCAAACTATATTTTTAAATTCTGTTTTCATATGATCTCTTTATCAAATTTAATTAAAAGTTTTAGAAGTTAGCACTTCCGATTTTTTGAGAAAGCATTACCGGGTTTGTTTTTTTATTTCCCAAACAAGGTTGGGTTGTGTAAGAGTTATAGTAAGAGATGCCATGCAGTAAAGTTATAATTACTGCTACTACGAAAAGCCACCCAAATTTGGGTGGCTTTGCGAAACTTTGTAGATTTAAACTTCGCAAAGCAGCGAGTTGTACGTCACCCTATTGGACACACCCTGAAATTTTAAGCAGACAGCATGACAAATAATTCCCACGCTTCAGCAATAGCAAAAGAGGTGCAAGCCAACACACAAGGCGACACAATTGCACCACATTTGCTATTGCAGCCAACGCACATGCCGACAGTAGACGAGCTTGACGACCTTATAAAAGATAGAGGTGAAAAAGTCCGTTTAATGAAAAAGGATGGCGACAACTCTCACAAGTTGTTAGCTGACCTTTACGGAAGTCCTACTCACTTTATTACCGAACTGTTACAGAATGCAGAAGACGAGGGAGCAAACAATGTTTCTTTCACACTTACAGACACAGAACTCATTTTTGAACATGATGCAAAAAAGCTCTTTGACTTCAATGATATAAGAGCCATTTCAAACTTTGGTGACAACCACGAAAAGAAAGAAAAACCTAATGCTATCGGACGTTTTGGAATTGGTTTCAAATCTGTTTACTCAATTACTGATAATCCAAGAATAGTATCTGCTGACTTTGATATTACTATTCGGGATTACAATATTCCTGAAAGAACAAACGTATACCTACCAGAATTTTATAGAGGCACAAAAATTATTCTGCCATTCAAAGCAGAAATGAAGGAAAAGACAAAAGAACTTCTTACCAAAGAACTGCAAGACTTAAACCTTCAATACCTTTTGTTCCTTACGAATATCGCTTCCATAAAGTGGGAAACACAAAATGATAGCGGGGTTTATGAAAGAGTTTCAACCAAGAAAGATAAAAGGTTTGTAACACTGAAATCCTCATCTAAAGAGGTTAAGTACATCCTTTTAGAAAAGCCTGTTCAAATTGACAAGAAAAACTTGCTAATCAAAATTGCTTTTCAACTTTCAAGTGATAAGAAAAACGTAATTGCATGTGAAAAATCTCCTTTGTTTGTTTTCTTTCCTACGAAGATTGAAACAAACTTAAAGTTCTTAGTACATGCACCTTTCTATACAACGCCTGCAAGAGAAAATATACAGGAGGGTGATAATCTTATAAATATTGAAGCAGACCATAGGAATGAGGAATTGAAACTTGAGCTTGGTAAGCTTTTAGTTACATGTCTAACAACATTCAAAAGTTTAAAATTGTTGAATGTTGATTTACTAAACATTCTGCCAATTGATAAAGAGAATTGCAAGCGGTCAACTATTTATAAAGAGCTTTTTGAAGCATTAAAAGCAGAACTGAAATCTAAAAAGCAATTGTTACCAAATACAAATGGAAGTTTATCATCATCAGAAGATTTAATGCTTTTAAGAAGTTCAGATTTAGCTGACTTACTAAATGGCAAGCAAGAAAACTTTTTGGGAGGAGTTTTTGGTTAAGCAAAAAAATAACAAGCAACACCACCAAAATACTTAGAGATTACTTGAATACTGAAATTGGTATTCCTGAATATGATTTAAACGATTTGGGAAATAAAATTGTAAAAGAATTCTTGGAAGAGCAACCAGATAAATGGCTAATACAATTTTATTCTGTCATTCATAAAGCAGCACCAGCACTTTGGAGAGCAGGTACAAGACCCAGCAATAATGGTATTTTAAGAACCAAGCCAATTATTAGAGTTGAAACAAGCGAAGGAACGAAACAAGTTCTTCCTTTTCAATCGAACGGTAAACCAAATGTTTTTTTACCCGCAAAAGAACATACCAAATATGCTACAGTTAAGCTGAACATTGCAAAGAACAAAGAAGCTAAAAAGTTTTTAGAAGACCTTGGATTAACCCCACCAGATTTATTTGCTGAAATAAATGAGTTTATCATTCCGAAACTACGAACAGGGCAAACATACCCTGACTATTTTGAAGACTTTAAAAAAATCATTGAGGCATCACAAACAGCCAACCAAGAAAAAAGAAATAGTGTAATTCGAGATTTAAAAGAATGTCCCTTCGTTCTTTGCTATAACTCCCAAACAGGAGAAACAAAGCACTTAAAAGCCCATGAAGTGTATTTTCTTTCGGATAATCTTAAAGTATATTTTCATGATAATTTTACTGCATTTTATGTTGCTGAAGAACAATACGATTTATCAATAAAAAACAAAGCTGCTTTAATAGCTCTTTTGAAAGAAATGAACGTAAGTGAATTCCCGATAAAACTCTTAACTACAGAAACATATTTAACAACAGAAGACAAGAAACAGTTAAGAGCAAAATCAGATTTACCTGACCGTACATGGGAACGAGTTTCAGATTATAATTTGCATGGTTTAAACACTTGTTTTGATAATATCAATTTCGAGAAATCTATTGCTCTTTGGAATATTCTTGTATCAGCCCCTGATGATTATTCGCTTGGGAAATATGAATGGACAAACTATTCCAGTTACATTAGAACTAAAACCTTTCCAGCGAAGTTTACATTGGAGCTGAAGAAATCTCCGTGGCTTTATGATGCTAATGAAAATCTTGTATCACCAACTGATATTACCTTTAGTCAGCTTTCAGAACAATACAATACAAAAAATCTAAAGAATTCACTATTAGCGGTTCTTGATTTCAAGCCAGAAGAAATCAAAGCTATTGAAGAAAGAACAGGAGGAAAATTTATCCCTGTGGACGAGTATGAAAAATATAAACAATGGAAATCAGAGCAAAATAAGCCACAGCAAAAACTAAAAAAGGATGAAACAGAGGATGAAGGTTTTACTCCAGAATACAGACCAGAAGAAGCTGAACTTAATTCAAGAGAGTTAGATGAAGTTGATATTACAATCGAGTTTAACCAACAACAAGCTCAAACTGAAAATAACAATGATGATACTACGAATAATGAAGTTGAAGATGACAATAACACAACTGATGATGAAATAGATGACACAATAATTGAAAAGCTAAACCAAAAATTACTAAAAGATATAGGTGATTGGGGACAGACTTATGTTAGTCTGGACCTGAATGAAGAATTTAGAGCAGACCCAGAGATAGAAATTATAGACTTAAATAATATCGGTAAAACAGGAGTAGGTTGTGACTTCGTTATTAAAAAAAATGGGGAAATAATCAGACTGATTGAGGTTAAAACTACAGTTGAAAAATTTGGACAGACACTTTCAATTTCGGGAACACAGTGGGAGATTGCAAGGAATTATTTCAGAGTAAATGATGGCGATAAATATTGGATTTATTGTGTATTCAATGCAGGACAGGAATATCCAGAAATAGTAAAAGTTAAGAACCCAATACAAAAATGGAAAGACGGAAAACTGCTTGCACATCCTGTAAATTTTGTCATCAAGTAACGACAGCCAACGCACTTGCAAGCACATTTGCAA
>JBBJOK010000319.1:0-3602 GCA_037721545.1 Chitinophagaceae bacterium | reverse complement strand
TGGCTGATAAATATAACCAGGTTATGATACTGCGTTTAGGAATGTTATTATCTATTGTATCAACTGCAGCCATACCTTTTGTAACGGGTCCACTTTTAATTATTACCTGTATTGTAGCCGGCATTGGCATTGGTGTAGTCTGGACAAATACAGATACCCTGGTAAGCAATCTTGCGAAAGAAAATGAAATGGGTGCCACAATGGGCGCAGCAGGTTCATTCAAAGAATTGGGTGACATGATTGGTCCTTTATTAATGGGTGTAATTTCACAGGCATTAGGCTTAAAATGGGGCTTTGTTATTTGTGCTGTATTGGGTGGAATAGCCCTACTGGTAACTATAATGGTTGCTCAAAAGCCAATAGCCCAAAGCGAATGATTGTTGTATTGAGATAAAACTTTTATTTTTGTTCACCAATGATGAAATGGTTTCAGAAAATATTATTTGTGTTTATAGGCTTATCCTTTTTCATTTCTGCAATAGAAATGGATTTGGGGGAAGTACACAATACATTTTTTGATGAATACGATACCTATGTTAAAGCAGAGCAGGTTTCAGTTGACCATAGTGTTGCTATCCAACAGGAACATAATACCTACGCTTTAATTTATTACCTCTTCAATTACTACAAAGGTTTAAACAATCAATCACAAAACCGAAATCATTACCGATTTTCTTATTGCAATCACTTCCCGCCTAAGCTCTTCCTTCGCAATTCCGTTTGGCGTATTTGATATTTCCTTTCTTTTGTTTTAGGTAATCGCATCCTGCGTTTGCCATATACCCTAATAAAGGCAGCCCTTATGCAGCGTAAGCCAAAATAAAAAAAGAGGGTACACTTGAAGTTAATGGTAACAAGAGTTTAAAATTTCTTGGAGCAAAAAAGAATTTTAAAAATAAAAATCAACATTATGCCTATATCTAAATTGCTTGAGCAGGTAGCCATGCACGTTATAGCGCTTTATAAACAATATCAAACACCATTTTTATTATATCATAATCTTGAGCATACAGAATTTGTAGTTAGCAGAACTGATGAAATAGCCGCTAATTATTCTCTTTGCGAAACAGAACTATTTATTCTATCTACAGCAGCATGGTTTCATGACACAGGGCAACTTTTTGGTATGCCTGAACAGCATGAAGAAAGAAGCGTTTCTATTATGCAAAATTTTTTGGAAACAAAAATTATAGAGAAGGAAATCATTGACACAATTAAGGGCTGTATTCTTGCGACAAAACTCTCACAAAACCCTACATCACTATTAGAGGAAATAATTTGTGATGCTGATACTTACAACTTAGGTACTGAAGATTTTTTTAAAACTGATAGATTATTAAAGAAGGAGTTTGAATTAAGGAATAATGCTTCGCCTGATAATTGGGATAAACAAACGTTAGAGTTACTTGAAAAACATAAATATTTTACTTCCTGCTGTCGGGCTAAATTAGAAAAAGGCAAACAAAAAAATATAGAAAAAGTGCGTTCTGTTGTAAAGAAATAGTTTTTGATTTATTCATCTCTGATTTTAAATTACTAAATAATGAACATATTTGACCGCATTATCCATTTCTCCATTTACAATAAGCTCGTAATTGGCTTCTTCACACTTGCATTAATAATTTGGGGTGTTTATTCAGCCGCTCATTTGCCCATAGATGCACAACCTGATATAACCAACAACCAGGTGCAGATAAGCACAGCAGCACCAACACTCGGAGCACAGGAAGTAGAGCAATACATTACCGCACCCATTGAATTATCAATGGCTAACATTCCAAAAGTTATTGAAAGCCGCTCTATATCCCGTTCCGGGCTTTCTGTAATAACTGTTGTGTTTGATGATAAAGCAGATGTTTATTGGGCAAGGCAGCAGGTAGCAGAACGTATAAAAGAAGCAGAAGCAGAAATACCTCATGATGCAGGTACACCAACCATGTCGCCTGTTTCAACGGGCTTGGGAGAAATTTATCAGTACATAATAAAACCAAAGCCCGGTTATGAAAATAAATATACAGCTACTGATTTAAGAACAATACAGGATTGGATTGTTACCCGGCAGTTAGCAGGCCTACCCGGCGTTGCCGAAATAAACGGCTGGGGAGGATTTGTAAAGCAATACGAAGTAGCCATCAATAATGAACAGTTA
The DNA here is from genome assembly GCA_037721545.1 of Chitinophagaceae bacterium. Classification (GTDB taxonomy): domain Bacteria; phylum Bacteroidota; class Bacteroidia; order Chitinophagales; family Chitinophagaceae; genus Ginsengibacter. The sequence continues at coordinate 1,453 of JBBJOK010000319.1, read as the reverse complement.
AATGCAATGGGCATTACCATTCCTGAAATATTTACGGCACTTCAAAAGAATAACGAGAATACCGGAGGCTCTTACATTGAACAACAAAACAATGCTTATTTCATCAGGGGTTTAGGGCAGGTAACATCATTAAGAGATATAGAAAACATCGTTGTAAAAAATGTGTCTAACACACCTGTTTTAGTTCGTGATGTAGCTACGGTGCAGTACGGGACAGCAACACGTTATGGGGCTGTTACCTATAATGGCAAAGGCGAAGTAGTGGCTGGTGTAGTACTGATGTTAAAAGGAGAAAACTTTAATGAAGTTATTAAGAAGGTAAAAGAAAGAATGGTGCAAATACAAAAATCATTACCCGAAGGTGTGGTGATTGAACCATTTATTGACAGAACAGAATTAGTAGGCAGGGCAATAGGAACAGTAAAGAAAAACCTGATTGAAGGTGCATTGATAGTAATATTTGTACTGGTTCTTTTTCTTGGAAATCTTCGAGCAGGATTAATCGTTGCATCGGTTATTCCGCTTGCCATGCTGTTTGCTGTTTCTATGATGAAACTTTTTGGTGTGTCAGGTAATCTTATGAGTTTGGGAGCAATTGATTTTGGATTAATTGTAGATGGAGCAGTGATAATTGTAGAAGCAACTTTACATCACCTTTATAATAGAAAGGACAAGAAAGTTTTATCAAAAGAGGAAATGAATGAGGAAGTATATCAATCCGCTTCCAAAATAAGAACATCAGCAGCCTTCGGTGAAATTATCATCCTGATTGTTTATTTACCCATTCTTGCATTGGTTGGCATTGAAGGAAAAATGTTTCGCCCGATGGCTCAAACTGTTGCCTTTGCCATCTTAGGCGCTTTCATTCTTTCGCTTACCTATGTGCCGATGATTAGTGCTTTGTTTTTAAATAAAAAAACAGAGCATAAAAGAAATATTTCAGACCGCATTATGGACAGGCTTTACCGTATTTATTTGCCTGTTCTAAACGGCGCTTTGAAAATCAAAAAACTTATTGTTGTTATTGCCCTTGCCATTCTTGTTATTACCTATTTAATTTTTAATAGCCTGGGCGGCGAGTTTATTCCAACGCTTGAAGAAGGTGACTTTGCTGTAGAAGTTCGATTAGCACAAGGAACTTCCTTATCACAAAGCATAGAGATTTATAGTAAGGCAGAAAAGATACTAAGACAAAGAATACCGGAAATAAAACAAGCAATTACAAGGATTGGAACCGCTGAAATTCCTACTGACCCCATGCCCATCGAAGGAGGCGATATGATGCTTGCCATGAAACCTAAATCAGAGTGGACCGCAGCGGAAACACAAGCTAAAATGATAGAAAAAATTGAAAAAGCATTGGCTGTTATTCCCGGCTTGGCAGGTGAAGTGTCACAACCTATGCAAATGCGTTTTAATGAATTAATATCCGGTGTAAAGCAGGATGTTGCCA
>JBBJOK010000048.1:0-14173 GCA_037721545.1 Chitinophagaceae bacterium | reverse complement strand
ACAGGCTACGTTAGTTATGCATTAACAGTTCTTCTATCTGGAATCACTTTTTTATTATGGTGGGCCTTAATTGGGATATCAACAGAAGACAGCAGAATTTTTTATTGGCTTACAATCAACACCATATTGATAATAATTTTGCAACCATGGTTGATGCGACTAAGCAGGGCAGTGTATATTTATTTTTTTATTTCGTATGACGAAAACTATGAAGCTACACCTATACGAGAACTTCATATTGATGAACACTAACACTCTTCTTTTGCGATGTATATCTATCGCTAATTCATTCTTCCTTCTTCTCTTCTTCTTTATTATAAAACATATCCGTGAAAATATTTGCTCTGCCTAATTCTTCAATATCACTTAATTCGAGCTCAAGCGCTTTTGTACTTTGTTGAATTTCAATAAATGAAAGTACCAGCGAGCCCAGCAAAGTAAGCATACTGGTTGCAAAAGTAATATTCGCAATCTCCATCCAGTTTCTATAAATAAAGTACATACACAATACACAACAAAAAAAACTAAGAGCGCCTAGCCCTTGCATATACCTTATAAGGTTCAATCTGGCACGTAGGCTTTTAATTTGCCTGATGGCAATATTTTTTATTTCCATCGTATGATAGTGTTCGTGCAAATTTCTAATCCGGCTGGCTATTGCTAAAAAACGGTTTGTGTAAGCCAGCATCAATAATGTAATTGCCGGAAATAATAAAGCAGGCGTATTTATGGAGATTTCTATCATCCAATAAAATTACACAACATTACGTAAGGCATAAATCTTAACGACTTAAATATAAAACAGCGTGAAATTTTTATAAATAAAAAACTAAAAATTATCAGGCATTTATTAAAAGATTATGTACGATTTCAAACAAGGATGTGCTTTTAAACAAGTGATAACTATTTTTTTAATTGTGTAACTGAATAAAAAAATCTCTCCATAGAAAACATTGATAGCTGGCCTGATGGCCCATTTAAATTATACTCACAACCATGAGTAGCCCATGGCAATGAAAGAAGCATATTTTTCACTTTATATTCATCAAGCTTTTTTACAAGCCGAACACTTTGTTCATAATATACGTGTGCATCATTTTTGCCATGTACTAAAAGTGTAGGAACAGTTTGGGAGGTTACATGAAGAATGGGCGACTCTGCTACATACCTTTCGGGAACTTCTGCTGGGGAACCCCCTAAAAAATCACGCTGTACCAATCGTGAATCCATGATAGGCATCCTGGTTGGATGATCGTATGACCATAGCATATCGTTGGGTCCATAAAATGCCGCCACTCCTTTTACTCCTTGTTCGTTACCCGTATACGCAGCCGTTAATACTATTTGTGCACCTGCAGATCTTCCTGTTAAAACAAAATTATTTGTGTCAATTTTTAATTCAACAGCATTTTTACGTAACCAGGCAAATGCTGCATGTACATCTTGCTGTGGAGCAGGGCTATGAAATTTGGGAGCAAGCCGATAGTTAATGGTAGCTACCTGATATCCAGCATTTGCAAAATAATTGTTCACTGCGGCTATCTCACTATTATCACCTCTGCGCCATGATCCACCATGCACAACTACCAAACATGGCCTTATCCCGGGAATAGCAGAAGGCGAAAAATTTAAGGTAAGATCAACACCTTCGTGTAATGCATAATGATATGTTTTAAATGGAATAGGTTTGGCTCCATTCCCCGTAAACATTTGTAGAAAGCTAAATGGTTTTATTTGGTGAAAATCTTTCAAATCTTCACTTTTAACCTGGAACGACTTATTAAGTTTATCCTCAAGTTCATTACCAATTCTAATGGCCTGCACAATGGGTAACCATAATATTATTAATGTAATGCCACCAATAACAAGACTAGCCAATTTATATTTGGATGCATAAAAACTCCATACAAGTAACAGTACGGCAATTAAGATGAATATCCAGGGAAACTCAGGAACTGCAATTCCCGCATACCAGGTTTCTTTACTAGGCACAGGGAAAAAATTTACCAGGGAAAGTAAAAAAAGAATGCAAATGAGAATAAGCCTGATCATAACAATGATATTTATTTGATGTACGGTTAAATAAAGTTTGCAGACTTGTTCCTATGATTTTATGCTATCAAACAATAACTAAACTATAAGGCTTTTTCAGAATCCATTTTACTTTTGGTATATGAATAATTAAGTGGGAAATGTATTTTCATAGAAAAATTTCTTCCCATATTAAACACTCCCATTCTGCCAGTAAAAAGATTTTGAGGTGCATATTTTAACCGGCTTAAATGATTTTGATATGCTACATCAGTAATATTATTTGCAGCTAAAAACAAATTAAATAAAGTTTTGCCTTTACTCATAATACTTCCACCAATGGCAGCATTCAACAGACTATAACTTTCTGTAGCAGTTTCAGTATTAAATCCTGAAAAGGGTTTGTTCTGTTTAAAAGTGTGATCTAGTTCTACTTGTATAAAGCCATTTTTAAAACCCTTACCGTTTTTTGCAAAATCAGTTTTTAATTCGTTGATTAACCTGGCTGCCGGAATAAATGGAAGATTTTTACTGCCATCCTGCACTTCTCTTAAGATACCACGTACCCAGGAGAATGTATTTTCCACATGAAGCCAATCCAGTGGATGTGGATGAATATCAAAATTAAATTCAGCGCCATACAAATGCGCATTATTTTGAGCAAAACGAAATGCAAATAACTGATCACCACTGTTTACAATTATTGAATCTCCACCCGCTGAGGATTCAAGTTTTCGGTAGTAAATGTAATTGTGCATCGCATTGTAAAAAATACTTGCATTAAAAGATACGTGTTCACTATTTATTTCAATGCCTGCATCAGTTTGTAAACTTGTTTCAGATTTTAGATTTTGTTCGCCATATTCAAAACGAACAGTTCCCTCATGAGCACCATTACTCGCTAACTCTGCAATAGTTGGAGCTCTAAAACCACGGGCAATATTAAATTTTAAATTTGTGGCTTCGCCCATTTCATAGGCAAGCCCTGCACTACCGGAAATATTAGAAAAGTTTTTGTTGAATGATGGAAATTTTACGCTTATGTTATCTACAAATTCTTTTGAATCAAGTGCACGATTGTCATAACGCAAGCCGCCGCTTACAGTAAGTTTGTCTATTCTTTTTTGCGTGTACAAAAAGCCACCTATATCAAATAATGAATATTCAGGAATTAAAGCTTCCTCTCCTTTATTTTTATTGGTTTGCTGCATTCCATTTATGCCGAAAGTGGTTTTCCAATTTTTTTGTTCAGTAAAATGATACTGAATATTATAATTCACAGTATTTAAATCAAAGTATAATTCCTTTTCGTTTAAATCTAATACATTAGCAAATTCCTGGCGCTGATTGCGTTGATAACCTAATACAAATGTCATTTTATTATTACCCAGCTTAAAATTATTATCAGTTGCAATTTTAAAGTGTTGTATTCTTTGTTTTGGAATAAAAGGATTGGTAGATTTAAAATCTTTATCCGTTGCAATTTCTGCTGATTCACTACCATTTATATTAACAAGTTTTAAAAAATTACCAGTGGCGTCATCACGATCACCCTCAACCAAACCTACTTCCTGATCAAATTTGCTCATATATAAATGTGAGTACCCCCAATTTTTATTCAAGCCAATATATCCTCCAAAATTATTTTCATTAAACTTTGAATTATAAACATACCCATCATATTTATTTTTATAATCAGCGGCTGCCTTATAAGACCCCGAAAGCCCCCATACAAATCCATTAATATTCCCACCAATATCAGCGTGTAAATTTCTCTGAAGATTATTGGTTTGATAACTTGCAAGAATATTTCCTTTAATCGTACCCTGGGGAGCCGTTTGAAAAGAAATAATATTTATTACTCCCGCTAATGCATCACTGCCATACATCAACGATGCCGGGCCTTTCAGCACTTCTACCCTGCTCGCATTTAGCTCATCTATTTCAATGCCATGTTCATCACCAAATTGCTGCCCTTCCTGACGTATGGCATCATTAATTACAATTACCCTGTTATTTCCAAGACCCCTGATAAAAGGTTTTGATATTGCTGCTCCGGTTGTTACCTGGGCTACTCCTGGTATCCTGGTTAAGTTATCAATAAGATTTGTTGAAACATTATTGAACAAATTCTCCCGCCTTAATATACTTACAGGTATAGGTGTTCTTTTGGTAGATGTAGCCGATGAAACACCTGTAATAGTGACTGTTTCATTTTCAATAAGAGAAGGATTAAGAACAAAATCCTTTTGTGCGCTATTATCTAAGCCTATCGTTTCCACAATAGAAGCAAAACTGACAAAACTAATTTCTATAACATATTTTCCGGGAGAAAGATTGCGTAAAACAAAATTCCCATTTTCATCAGTTGTAGTTCCTGCTTTAAGATCAGGGATATAAACACTTGCAGCTTGTAAAGGCAAATTTGTTTTGGATGCAGTAATCCTCCCGGTTAAAGTAACGCTGTTATTTCTGGGCGTAACCTGCGCAACCAAAGTATTTATTTGCTGCGATATGCTGATAATAAAAATTATTATATTAATTCTTTTCATAAAAAATTTAATTTATTGAATAATAAGAAAAACAGATGCTTAAGTAAGCATCACTAATAAATTAAATTATTGACGGAGGGCCACGAAGAGAAGAATAAATATGCTCGGTAGAAGAGAAGGAGACGTTTGAAAAAATATAAGGAAGAAAGGAAGAAAATGAAGTAAAGGCAAAAGAGTATTGATAGCTTTCAAACGGGGATTGAGCAACAATATTATCAACTTCGCAATTGAATCCCTGGTAAGTTAACTGGAATGGTTTATCTGTATTTTTTTTAGTTCTGCTGTCACTATGTTTTGCAAAAACTTCATGCAGAAATCTTTTGGGAGTAATGCTTAATGCAAAAACGAGCATTAATGCAAGGCAAAGAAATCTTTTTATGTTAGCAGATTTAAACAAAGATGCGAAATATCAATTATTGCAAATCTAACAAAAGGAAAACAAAATAACTTCTCACTTTAAAGGTTACATAAATTGATAGCGCTATTTAAGTGATAATTATTTCAGAATTCCAGTAGGCTTTAAAAAAATGACTAAGAATATTATTTTAAAAAAGTATAGAGCCACGCAGCTAACAGTGCCCCTGCTATTGGGCCTAGTACTGGAATCCAGCTATACTTCCAGTCACTACCTTGTTTATCGCTGATAGGCAATATAAAATGTGCAATACGGGGTGCAAGGTCTCTGGCAGGATTTATTGCATAACCTGTAGGTCCTCCAAGAGAAAGACCAATACCCAGCACTAATAAAGCAACGGGTAAAGCATCTAAAGTACCTAAACTCGCAGAAGGTTTAGACATTAGTAATGCTCCCATTACTAAAATAAAAGTTCCGATCGCCTCGGTAATAAAATTATAAATAGGGTTTCGTATAGCAGGTGCTGTACTAAAAACGGCCCGCTTTGCATCAGCATTTGTAGTTATATCAAAATGGTTTTTATATGTTAACCATACTATTATTGCTCCGATAAATGCCCCAGCAAGCTGACCGCCGATATACGGCAATAGATTATTATTATCAAAATCACTAAACGCTGCTAAAGCCAAACTCACAGCCGGATTTAAATGGCCACCCCCTCCTAATGCAGTTGAAGCATATACACCTGTAAATACTGCAATGGCCCATCCAAATGTGATCACAATCCAACCGCTGCCATGGCCCTTAGTTTGATTTAATAATACGTTAGCCACAACGCCATTTCCTAAAATAATTAATATGGCCGTTCCAACAAACTCTGCTATAAAATGATTCATATATATTTTTTTGGGTTAAAAAAGAAAATTAATTTTCATCGGACCACACCTGTGCTGCCCGTATTGCCCTTTTCCATTGTTTTTGCATATCTGATCTTCTTTCATCATTCATTGAAGGCGTAAATGTTTTTTCTTTTTGCCAGTACCGCTCAATTTCATCTATATCATTCCAATAACCTACAGCAAGCCCTGCAAGATAAGCTGCACCCAAAGCAGTAGTTTCTGTAATACTCGGGCGAATAACTGAAGTATTTAAAACATCACTTTGAAATTGCATTAATTGATTATTAATAGTAGCGCCGCCATCTACCCGCAATTCTTTAATATCTATGCCTGCATCAGCCTCCATAGCTTTTAATACATCCATTGTTTGAAAAGCAATGCTTTCCAAGGCTGCTCTTGCAATGTGGCTATCTTTTGATCCTCTGGTAATTCCTACTATGATCCCTCTTGCATGTTGATTCCAGTATGGTGCACCCAAGCCGGTGAACGCCGGAACCATGTACACTCCCCCATTATCTTCAACTTGTAATGCCAGCTCTTCAACCTCAGCTGATGTTTGTATTAATCTTAATCCATCACGCAACCATTGTACAACTGCACCGCCAATAAAAACACTTCCTTCTAAAGCATATTGCACCTGCCCATTTATTTTCCAGGCAACCGTGGTAAGCAAATTATTTTTTGAAGGAACAGCTCTAGCTCCTGTATTCATTAACATAAAACAACCGGTACCATAAGTATTTTTTACCATACCAGGTTTTGTGCACATTTGCCCGAACAATGCAGATTGCTGATCACCAGCAATACCAGATACAGGCACACTGGTTGCAGTAAGAATATTTTCGGTTAACCCATAGATCTCACTGCTGCTCCTAACTTCAGGCAACATAGAATGTGGAATGCCAAATAACTTAAGCAGCTCATTATCCCACTGCATATCATGAATATTAAAAATTAGCGTACGTGAAGCGTTTGATACATCTGTAGCATGTACCTTACCATTGGTAAGTTTCCAAAGCAGCCAGGAATCAATTGTTCCAAAACACAAATCGCCTTTTTCTGCTTTTGCTTTTGCACCCGAAACATTCTCGAGAATCCATTTTATTTTGGTTCCTGAAAAATACGCATCTGTAACCAGTCCTGTTTTGTTTTTAATCATTTCTGAAGTTCCATCTCTCTTCAATTCATCGCAATAAGTGGCTGTTCGCCTGTCTTGCCAAACAATTGCATTATAAACGGGCTGATGAGTATGCCTATCCCAAACTACCACAGTTTCACGCTGGTTTGTTATCCCTATGGCGGCAATATTTTGTATAGATAACCCGGCTTTTAAAACAGCTTCCGTAGCAACTCCTAATTGTGTTGACCAGATCTCATTGGCATCATGCTCTACCCAACCCGGCTGAGTGAAAATTTGCGTAAACTCTTTTTGTGCGACTGACACGATGTTTCCTCCTTTATCAAAAACTATTGCACGGGAGCTGGTAGTTCCCTGGTCCAGTGATAAAATATATTGATTCATAGTAGTTTTTTATAAAAAGGAAAAATATGATTAAAATTTTAAAAACATTTATCAAAACAAATCCGGGTAGTCTGTAATAATACCATCAACACCAAATGATTTAATTCTTTCTATCTCAGGTTTTGTATTAATCGTCCAGGGAATGATCTTTATCCCTTTTTCGTGACATGTTTTTACTAATTGGCTTGTTACTAAAATATATTGTGGACTATATACTGCCGGTAAAAATCCAAGGTCAGCCAATTGTTCATCTAAGGTTCTTTTATCGGTTCCTTCTATCAGTAAAGAAGTTTTAATAGAAGGGTATTTTCGATTAACCTCCTGTAATGTTCGAATATCAAAAGATTGAATAACTGTGCGGCCGGCAATTCCCTCTTTCATGATCACTGCAACCAACAGATCTACAAATTCCTGTGGTGCAGGATGCTGCAGGCCATCGCCACCGGGTTTAGATTTAGTTTCAATATTATACCACAACAGTGATGTACCCTTCTTTCTGGCATATGACTCTGATGAACGAATAAGATCCTCAAGCAGTGGTTTATTAACCGCTATTTTTTGTTGGCGTGGAAATGCAGGATGAGGTTTTAATCCAACATCATATTTTTTTATGCTATCATAATTCATGGTATATATAAGAAGATTTAAACCTTCAGCTTTTGATAAAGTTTTTCCATGTGGGGTAGTTGTGATATCAGCATTAAAATAAGGATCGTGAGAAACCACAACTTTTTTATCCTTAGAGATCACTACATCCATTTCCAAAGTAGTAACACCAAAGTCAATAGCTTTATACATTGCAGGAATTGTATTTTCCGGCATTAATCCTCGGCTGCCGCGATGCCCTTGTTTATCAAATTGCGGAAGTTGCACAATCATATTTTTTTTGATAGTATTGCAACTTATAAAAAATAAAATAAGGATGCTATATATAAATTTATTTCTCATCAAAAATTATTATCATATGCTATACTTTACGGGTGGCTGTAAATTGTTTTCCAAACCGATCTGTCGCCGTTACCGTGACCTCTTTAGTAAAAACGGGGACAAATGCACGAAACAGATGATCAGTCATCTTTGGCTCGGCAAAACCCCTTGGTTTAGGAAGATCCTGTCCCAGTAAGGTTGCATAAGCTACAGGATCAAATCCTTCATATTGCTCAAGCGGTCCCTTTTTTATTCCATCTATGGAGTATTCTGTTTTCCATGCGGGGTCGTAATTCCAGATATTCACCTTTATAAGTTTGTGAGTGGCATTATAATCAGAAACGAAAATATTGAACTGGTGATCCGCTGGCAATCCGGTAGATTGGTAATACCAACTTAATTCAGTTCCTTTTACTTTATATACTCCATAACCATTTGGTGTTCCATCACCGCAAACAGGCCCTGTCCACCATGCACCGCATACAGTACCATGATTGTGTTCATAAATATTACCCTTGATAATATTAGCCTGAAAGTGTGTATGTCCAGACATAATATGAACATTACGATCTTCTAAAAGTGAATATAGATCTTTATTATTTTTTACTCCCTGGTGTACTGGTATATGCAGGCAAAGCACTATTAATTTTTCTTTAGAGATGTATGCTAAATCTTTTTGCAACCAATCTAATTGTTGTTGTGAAATGTGACCATCATAATTGCGATCACTTCCCAAATAACGTACATCATCCATTACTATATAATGTGCGCTGCCCCTATTGAATGAATAATATGTTGGGCCGAAAGTTTGTTGAAAAGTATTATCCGATGTTTCATCTCCCCCTAAGTTAAAATCCATATCATGATTGCCAAGGCATTGAAAAAAAGGTATACCCATTTTTTCTACTGCTTTACTATAATCTTGGAATAATTTAAGATCATCCCATGCTATATCCCCAACTGTTATCCCATGTAATAAAGCACCCTGGCCCATGCCTGCAACCCACTTATTTACATCCGGTACAGAATGTTTCATCATTTTCTCAACATCATCAGCATGTTTTGTCTGTGGATCAGCCCATATTATAAACTGGTGCTCATCATCATTAACAGAGAGTGGGACAAGATCAAAATTTACATTCTTTTTCTTGTTAACATCATTTAATAACCTGTAGTGGTTGGCAATACCATTTGAATTATTAAATTCATAACCAGCGGGTGACGAAATAAAAACAGCAGTTGCTTCTGAATGCGGTTCAAATTCATACTTTCCATTTTTATCGGTAGCCACAACAGTATAACCATCACTAATCACCACATTTTTTATTCCTTTGCCACCAGATAAAACATAGCCTTTAATACGCTTTTTCTTTTTTTCGAAATCCCTGGCGTAGGTATAATCAGTTAGTGCTACGCCTCCGGTTAACCAGGCAAGGTTTAGAATAAATTTTCTTCTTTGCAAGCGTGATGTTTGTTTATCAGATTATTAATAAAAAAATTGAAACATTGAAACGATTGACTTTATTTGAACTGATAGATTTAAATCAATCTAAAAGTTAACCCTTCACATCTACTTCTGCCACCATACTTTGGTAAAAATTTCGTCGCCACCCATCCAACTTACAGCTTCAGCATAGTTAACAGGATTGTTGGTACGTACAGGAAGCGGATATTCAAAACGTGATGGCAATTCTTTATTATTTACCATGCCCGGGCCCACCGGTAGTACAGGAAACCCCGTTCTGCGTTTTTCAAACCATTGTTGAAAATCGACAAAAAACAAAGCATAATATTTTTGAAGCATTATTCGTTCTAAAGTGTTGTTATATTCTGCTCTTGTATTGGTAAAATAGTCTGCGGGTATTACAACTCCCCATTGCTCAATCGCGGCTTTTACGCCTCTTTCATAAGCGCTTTTTGCGTTAGCACTGGTTCCGGATTTCAATTCCAATTCTGCTCTTATAAATTCTACTTCAGCATAAGGCATGATAGGCACGATCATAGGAGCCGTAACCAAACCCACCTGCAAAATCGAAGGAATATAATCAAATTGATTTTCGCTGCCGGTATATCCACTCGGAATTCCTTTATAACCAATAACTGCGTTACCTATTTTGTTACGGGCCTCTGTTGCAAACTTTGCACGACGGGGATCATTAAGTGCATTTAAACTGTCTAAGAAAAACTTACCCGCAGCACGAAACAAAGTAAAATCTATTGGCCTTCCCCATGGAGAAACCAATGGCGTTATACCTGTTAGGTTAAGAATTGCACCATCTGCATTGCTTGTAAATATTGGATACTTAACAGGGTCAGCTACTATTAATCTTATCCTTGCTAAAGAATTTATCTCAGTTCTTTTTGATACTCTGAGCAATAAACGCATATTTAAAGAATTGCAGAATTTTTTCCACTTCAAAACATTATTACCATATAAAATATCTGTGCCATATATCATGGCTTTGGTTGTAACGAATAACCGGTTAGCCGAATCCAGATCATTTAAAAGTTTTGGATAAATATCCTGTTGCTTATTAAATTTTGGCCTGAAAATTTGTTCATCACCTCTGGCTGCTTCTTCCATTGGTACATCCCCAAAAGCATCTGTAAGATTGGAATATATCCATGCATTCAACGTCATTGCAATGGCCTGGTAGTTTGGATCCCCAGCTTTTACTGAAGCTGTATACATCTCTTTTATATTAGTTATGATCCGGTAATAAGTATTCCATGTGCTATTGCCAATATTATCGGAGAGATCGTAACGATGAATTCCAGCTGATACACTTGGGAAGGGAAGGTCCACCTGCATTAGCTCAAAATTAATTTCAGCACTTCTATTCATTCCAAAACTAGCGGCATCATATATAATAGGATTTAATAAAGTGCCCGGACTAATCTGATCAATTCTGTTTGGATCAGTATTTATCTCTTCAAATTTTTTTGTACATGATATCATGAAGCAATTAATTGTTATAAAACCAACTGCTATTTTTTTTAATAAATTCATAAAAAAATTATTATTATTTGATGAATGCTTTTTAATTTTTTAGAACGTTAATTAAAATTTTAAAGTAACGTTTAATCCCATTGTTCGGGTTGATGGCAATTGCCCTATTTCTACCCCAGGCAAAAGCGTTGAGCCATTAAGGGCAGCTGTTTCAGGATCAAAAACAGGAAAATCTGTGATCATAAATAAATCACGACCATACAAAGCAAAAGTAACCTGACTTAAAAATGATTTTCCTAATACAGATTTTGGAAGAGAATATTCAAGTCTTGCTTCCCTTAGTTTTATAAATGAGGCATCAAAACTATTTGCCTCAACATTCCCCCTGCGATAATAATCGGTATAGTAATCAACCGGCACCACTTGTTTTGTATTGGTTATGTATTTACCTGTAGCACCATCTAACACTACCCCATCTCCAATAATATAATTTTCCTCTCTTCCCCTAAGTGTACTTTTAAGTTTCCCCTGTTCCATCATTTTGTGATGCGTTTGGGAATAAATCATACCACCATGTTGAACATCTACAAGAAAACTGAACTTGAATTTTCTGTAAGAAAACTCATTTTGAATCCCTCCTTTCCAATCTGCAAAAGCGTTACCAATATATTGTATTTCGGTTGGACGTGCAGGAAGGCCGGCTGCCGTATAAACAATTTGTCCATCAGGCGACCGTACAAAACCAAATCCATAAATATCGCCGGTAGTACCACCTACCCTGGCCTGAATAGTGGCATTACCACCATAACCTATATCCTGTTTGCCGGCACTTTCAAATTCTTTGGCAAGTTCAATAACCTTGTTATTATTTTTTGACCAGTTAACAGTAGTATTCCACCTAAAACTTTTAGTTGAAATATTTTTTGAATTGATAATTACTTCTACACCTGTATTGCGAATTTTGCCAGAGTTTAATATAGCAGAGGAATACCCTGTGGTAGGATCAAGTGGAACTCTTACAATTTGATTGCGTGTTGTATTATTATAAATAGTGAGATCTACGCCTATGCGGTTTTTTAAAAATCTCATATCTAATCCTCCTTCATAATTAGTTGAAATTTCAGGAGTAAGATTAGAATTAAATAATACTGGATCTATAGAGCCAGAACTTGCAAACTCACTTGCTCCATAATATTTTTTTGTAAAATAGGGGTCAGTATCATTACCAGCGGAAGCCGCCGATAATCTTAATTTAGCAAAAGATATTTGGGATGGTAATTTGAAGATATCACTTAAAATAAAACTGGTGTTTACTGAAGGATAAAAGAATGATGATTGTTTGGCCGGTACTAATGTGCTGGACCAATCATTTCTTGCAGTGAAATCAATAAAATATTTGTTTTGAAATGCGAATGCTGCTAAACCATAAACACTATTTACATTATAATTTTTGTCAGTTAATTTCACCTGCGCACTTGCAAGGCCATTATTGAGTTTAAACACTCCGGGAATTACTAAGCCATTTATATAACTATCAACCCTGTTATATCTATGTACCATCTTATTGCCTCCTACAGAGGCAGAAATAGCAATATCCTTTGATATTTTATCCCGATAACTGAACAAAAAATCATTATTCACTTCAAAGTCAGTTATCGCTTGTTCTTTATAATAACCTCTCAAAAAATTGGCAGTACTAAATGGTCTGCGTTGTTTCCTGTCTTCATCCAGGATATTAACTCCAGACCTCAACATGATGTCAAATTTCTTAGAAATATCGTAAGTAGCAGCAATACTTCCTACCACATTATTACTACTGATAGCATTCGTCATTTCATGAGCAATTAAAAATGGATTATCAATGAATCCACTAAAAGGATGTATCTGGTCGATTTGATCGAATCCATTTTTCCACCTGTCTTTATACCAATCCAGATCTACGTTAGGATTTTGGAAGATCATAAAATAAGCTATTGATTGATTGTTGTAACCTGTAGCAGGGAGGTTATCACTTTTCTTATTGGTGTAAGTTATTTTGGTATTGATCTTTAATTTGTCAGAGATTTTATAATTAACACCTGTTTGTGCAGTTATTCTTTCAAACCCGGTGTTTGGCATTATCCATTCATTTTTAGAATGAGTAACAGAAAGCCTGGCGGTTCCTTTATCATTTCCTCCATCAAGTGAAATACTATTGGTAATGGTGGAGCCAGTTCTCCAAAAGCTTTTTATGTTATTTTCATAAGGCCGCCATAAAGTACGTTCTGCTCCTCTTCCCTGTAATACGGGATCATATTGAAAATAGGATTGCCCGTTAAATCTTGGGCCAAATGCGCTGCTTGTACCGCTTGTACTGGCGCCATCTGCTGTAGCGCCATACGAATAATATTTTTCGCCAGCAGTATTGATTGCTTTGCCTGTTCCCTGGCCGTATTCATATTGATAATCGGGCCAACGAAGTACAGTGTTAAAACTAATGTTAGAATTTACGGTAACACCTATACCAGTTTGTTTTTTAGTACCTGATTTTGTTGTAATTAAAATAGCGCCATTGCCTGCACGGCTTCCGTACAAAGCTGTTGCACCGGGCCCTTTAAGCACCGTAACGCTCTCAATATCATCAGGGTTTATATCATTTATATTATTCCCAAAATCAACAGGCACATCATTGCCGGAACCTGCCTGGTAAGCATTATCTACTCCCGAAGAAGTCATGTTCCTGTTATTCATTGGCACACCATCAACAACAATCAATGCATTATTATTATTTGGGTTTAAAGAAATATCACCCCGCAGTGTAACTCTCGTAGAGCTAAGCGGGCCTGACCCTGCAGATAATAATTGAAGCCCTGCAACTTTTCCCGAAAGCGCACTTGACCAATTATTTGAACGAGCCTCATTCAAATCCTCTCCACTTATTTGTTGCGCTGAATAGCC
>JBBJOK010000047.1:9181-14204 GCA_037721545.1 Chitinophagaceae bacterium | reverse complement strand
TATTGATCGTCTTTTTGATTGAAGTCGGCCCATGTAATTTTATTATCATTAAGATGGGCAATACCAATTTTAATTTCCGGGTTTTTATCGCCAACTTTTGGGTATCTCAATTTTTCTATAAGGCCATGCTGCCCAGGTCCTCCGTCTGTAATTGTGTAAACCGGTACTGGACTATCATCTGTTTTAAAAAATGCAATGTGTTTACTATCGGGGCTCCACCAAAACGCCCGGTATTGTGATTGCCTTCCTAAAATCTCTTCTGTGTACACCCAACTTGCGTAACCATTCATTAAACTATCATTACCATCATTTGTTAGCTGAGTTTCTTTTTTTGAATTAAGATCAAAAACATAGAGGTTATTATTTTTTGTATACGCAACAAAATTGCTATCCGGCGATAAAGTTGGATTGGTTTCTCTTTCAATATCAGTTGTTAATCTTACTTCTCTACCCATCCCCTGCGTAAAATACAGATCAGTATTTTTATAATAAACACTTTTTCCGGTTGATGCCCCGGCCCTTCTGGCTGGATCTTCTTTTACCATCAATTCTTTTACGGTTTTAGGATCAAACAAAAATGTTTTAGCAAGAGAATCCGGATGAGACCGCCTGCTTAATATCAGCCTTTCATCAGCTTCCCAGGAAACAATTGTAGGTAGTGGTGTTACAATTGCCGAAAGTTTATTTTTTAAGAGCTGTTCATTGGTAAGCTCTTTCTTTTGTGAAAAAACAGCAAAAGAAATAAATGTTATGGCAATTAATAACGAATATTTTTTTATCATAAATATATATTTGAGAATAAAGACAAGTTAATGATTTTGAGAGAAAAGGATTTTGTAAAATGATGAATGGCAGACAATATTTATTCTTTTTCTTTAGGCTCGTCCTGCAATTTTTCAGGCCGCATTTGAGGAAAAAGTAAAACATCCTGTATTGAGGGAGAATTGGTAAGCAGCATACAAATCCTGTCGATACCAAAACCAATCCCACTTGTTGGAGGCATACCATACTCCAGTGCCCGTAAAAAATCATGATCAATGAACATGGCCTCATCATCCCCCCGTTCCATTAATTGCACCTGTTCTTCAAAGCGTTCTCTTTGTTCGATAGGGTCATTCAGTTCCGTGTATGCATTTGCAATTTCTTTTCCATTTATTAAAAGCTCAAAACGCTCTACCAATCCCGGTTTGCTGCGATGCTTTTTTGTAAGTGGACTCATCTCCACCGGGTAATCTATTATAAAAGTTGGCTGTATAAAGTGCTGCTCACATTTTTCACTGAATATTTCATCTACCAGTTTTCCTGTACCCATAGTATTATCAATATGAATATGCAGTTGTTTACAAACATCCCTGAGATCGTCTTCATTCATTTCTGATATATCAAAACCAGTATATTCTTTAATTGCATCATACATTGTTATACGTTTGTATGGCGCTTTAAAATCAATCTCCACCCCATTTGATGCAACTTTTGTTGAACCATTTGTATCAATGGCTGCTTTTTCTAAAAGCTGCTCTGTGGTTTCCATCATCCACAAATAATCTTTGTAAGCAACATAAAATTCCAAAACTGTAAATTCAGGATTATGTGTACGATCCATACCTTCATTTCTAAAGTTTCGGCTGAATTCGTAAACCCAATCAAAGCCACCAACAATTAGTCTTTTTAGATAAAGCTCATTGGCAATTCGTAAGTAAAACGGAACATCCAATGCATTATGATGCGTAACAAAGGGCCTTGCAGCTGCACCACCGGGAATACTTTGAAGCACAGGCGTGTCCACTTCCAAAGCTCCTTTACCATTTAAAAATTCACGAATAGAATTGATGAGCTTTGTTCGCTTAATGAATGTTTCTTTTACATGCGGATTTACGATCAGGTCTGCATAGCGCTGACGATATCGAAATTCAGGATCGGTTACTTCATCAAAAGTTTCTCCGTCTTTTTCTTTTACTACTGGCAACGGATGTAGCGCTTTGGTTAGAATAGAAAACTCCTTTACATGTATAGAAGTTTCGCCTGTTTTAGTTGTAAATACATAACCCTTTACACCAATAATATCACCAATATCAACTAGCTTTTTCCAGACAATATCATATAACGATTTGTCTTCTCCCGTTGCAACGTCATCTTTTCTTATATAAATTTGGATCTTTCCAACACTATCCTGTAATACGGCAAAGCTCGCTTTACCCATATCCCTAATGCTCATCACTCTTCCGGCAATACATACTTCGGAAAAATCATTTTTATTATCTTCTCCTTTATAATTTTCTTTGATAAATAGAGATGTAGTATTTACCGGGTATAAAGCACCCGGATAGGCATTGATACCTAACTTTTTTAATTCCTCCAATTTTTCCCGCCTTATTATTTCCTGCTCTGAAAGATGCTGTGTACTCATTATATCCTTATCAATTTTGGCAAAGGTAACTTTTGAGGTGGAGATGAGCAAAGCCGTATATTATCTTGCGTGAATGGTGTTTATATCTTTAAAAAATTTTTGAGCTGCTTTCACTCCATTATTAAATAATTCTGTTTTTTCTTCAGCGCTAACCTTGCGTATTTTACCAAATACATTGCCGTAGCTAATATAAATTGTTCGGCCTCTTTCGTTTTTAAGGTCAACATTTTTTCTTGCGAGTGTTTCCTGCAACAGATTTATCATAGCAAGTTTATAGTCTTTAAAAGAAGATACGGGGTGAGGCGCTATTGAGGTTATGCCACTATCAAACTGTGCTATCTGTTCCGGCCTTTCTAATTTTAACCCAAGTGTCTGCATGTTATATTTTATGTTTTCGCAATCAAATGGGCTCTTGCTATTCAGGCAACTATCAAATATATTTATCGGGTAGTTATTAATCATTCCCCCATCTACATACAAATCAAAATTGCTTTTATTATTTGCTTGCACTTTATTCCAAGCACTGTCAATGGCTACTGCCTTATAATAAACAGGTATGCTTCCACTAATATGAATGGCAGTTTTTAATTGCATAAATGGTGTATGCTGCCAAGAAAAAATTTGTAATTTCTGCTTACTTAAATTTGTACCCGTGCAGTATACATCCTTAAAATTATTGTTGGCGATATGCAATTGGTGTAATTGAAAAAAAGTAGTATTGGGACCACCCGTTTTATTTTGTATTAATCTGCCGAGCCACTTTTCAAAATTATCCCCTTCAAATATTCCATACTCTTTTTTTAAGCGCCTGATTTTTGCAAAAATATTTTTGCCATCATTGAATTGTTGAATTTTTAATGATCGAAAAACAGAATCTATTTCGTGACTATTATAACCAATTCCCACCATTAAAGCTATGATTGCCCCTGCAGAAGTTCCTGCAACGCTTTCAATATTTTTTAAGATGCCCTTTTCTTCCAATACCTGCAAGGCTCCTTATTCCGCCGCCTTCTAAAACAAGGTTTTTATAAATATAGGTTTGTTGGGAGAAAGAAATAAGTGGGAGGCATATTAAAATCAGCAGGATTTTCATCTGATAAAATTATGCAGGAAACATTATTGAGGAAGTTAAAAATTTCGATAACAATTCAGCTATTCTAAAATATTATTTAATTCTACATCAATTGTACAATCATCTTCCAGCATGAATTGATAAGGCAAACTGCCGGAATACGTGGAAAGCTTATACTGTTTATCGGTAAGGGTATTTATTTCAATTAATTTTTTATCAATATCAATTATCAAAAAATATTTGATGCCCATTTTCTCATAAAGAGAAAACTTTACATGACGATCTTTAAAAGCAGTAGCAGGTGATAAAATTTCTACAATTAATGTAGCAGGAAAATCAAGAAAATTTTTTTCTATCGGTTTACAAACAATAGAAATATCAGGCTGCAAAATTGTATCTTCTGTAATTTTTAAATCAATAAAATCATACACTTTGCAATCTTTACATTTTTTCTTTCTTGTTGCATTAACAAATTCTGTAATTAAGTTTGCTGCAACCAGTTGATGCCTGGGATTTGGTGCAGGGCTCATTGCATAAGGAATTCCGTCAATTAGTTCCCACCTGCCTTCCCAAAGGCAATATTCTTCGTAAGTATAATGTGGTAATATTTTTATGGCAGAACTCACTATTATAAAGATAAATCTTTTTAGTGTTTTAGTTCAATGCAAGTAAAACCTGCCAGGCCTCCTTCACTTTTCCATCATCTAATAGTTCTTTCGCATACAGGTGTAATTCTTTTTCCATTTCTTCAGGATCTGCGGAATAATATTGAAAAATATTTTTTAGCTGATCATCCTCAAAAGCAGTATCAACAAAGGGTGTTTCATTTACGTTAGCAAGTTGGCCTAAGTTATTTCCTGTAAGAATTTTGCTATTACGAATATTTTCGGGTAGAGAATCTACTCCTATTCCTAACTGGGTATTTGGTTTTTCAACTTCAAAAATAGTGGAGGAATTGGCTCGTGTATACCAGTTGCCGCCGAGCCTTGCCACAACATCTAATTTCTTTTGATCAATATTACCCGCTTCATTCAAAATATTTTCATTGATGTGCATCATCAGTATTTCTGCAATAACTAAATTGCCGGCACCACCTTCTGTTCCCAAAGGTTTTACTTCCAAAACTTTGCATTCCATTTGAATGGGACTGTCTTTTACTCTGGGTGGTTTAATTATTTGTGAAGGTTCTTGTGTAAATCCTGTTTTCAAAAACTCATCTGTTCCTTTTGGATATTCGCAACTGGCCAGGCTTGTTTGCTGTACCATATCATAAGAAACAATATTAATTGATACTTCCGGTACTTCAAGAATGTTTTGCAATGTATGTTTAGTGGTATTATCCCGTACCCTGCGTGAGGGTGAAAAAACTACAATCGCAGGATTGGTGCTAAACAAATTAAAAAAACTAAACGGACTCAGATTTACTTTTCCGTTACTATCAATTGTGCTTGCAAAACAAATGGGCCTGGGGCCGATAGCATGTTGAAGATAATTCTGAGCCTCGGCAGGTTTAATATTTTTTAATAAAATAGTTTTAAACATTT
>JBBJOK010000047.1:0-9081 GCA_037721545.1 Chitinophagaceae bacterium | reverse complement strand
GTGTTACTAAGTTTTCCTAAATTATCAATTTCCATTACCACAACATCGCCTTCCTGCAGCCATTGCTCTTTGTAGTCAGGGTTATTTAATTTTCCGGTACCATTCAATTCTAAAAAGCAACCGGTTCCAACTGTTCCGCTGCCTATAATATCCCCGGGATATAATTGTACTCCATAAGAAGCCCTTTCAATAATTTCTGCAAAAGTCCAATCCATATCAGCCAAATTTCCTTCACTAACCTGCAAATCATTTACCCAACATTTCATAGTTAAATTATATGCATTACCTGTGTGACCGGGTTTGCAATCAACTTTAAAATTTTCTAACTCATCAGGAGTAACCAACGTAGGGCCAATACTTGTTGCAAAATCTTTTCCTTTTGCCGGCCCCAGATTTAATAACATCTCTTCTATTTGCAATCTTCTTGCACTAATATCGTTCATCACCATAAAACCTCCTATGTATACATCAGCATCTTCAGCTTTTATATTTCTACCGGGTTTACAAATAACAATTGCGGCTTCAAGTTCAAAATCAAGCTTTTCAAAATGATCCGGCATACAAATAACTTCTCCGGGCCCCTGAATACTGTTATGATTTGTAAAATAAAATATGGGGTATTGATCAAACTCTGTGATCATTTCAACTTTTCTATTTCGTCTGGCTGAAGCAACATGCTGGCGAAATGCATACCCATCTCTGCAACTTGTTGGATGTGGAACCGGCGCTAAAATTTGAACTGAATCTATAGGAATTCCTTGCTTGCTTGAAGTGTTTCCGTTTTTGATTGTTCGGTCAACACCCAATGCCAGTGGATATACATCCTCCCAATAATTTAGAAACATACTCATACTTACAGGCAGATCAGGATGCATAAGATCAGTGTCATACAATAATCCATCAACTAAAATTGCTAATTGGTCCTGCCCGTCTTTAGCGTAAGAAACTAATTTCATGTTATGTTTTTAGTATATAAAATTATGAGAGGTTTAATATACGAGCCATATGCTAATCAAAAATTTAATCGATAGGTTCTGTGAACTTTTTCTCTAACTGCACCTGTGGCTTCGTGCAATGCAATCATTTTTGTATTCCAATCTCCAACCCATGCAAGCTCTGCTTCTCTAATTGTATTTCGAGGTAATACTTCTATCAGCAACTTTTTTATCATACCGCTTTCAATTCCTTTATTTTGATATTTCTTTTTACAGCCCATAACCACAAATCGTATCCGGTCAATCGTAGTGGTTTTCATTTTTAAATAAAATCTTATTTTATTCCACAAATTCAGTTTGCCATTAAATGATTTTAATAAAACATTTATATCGGGAAGGGCAAGAATAAACGCTATCGGCTCTTCATTATGATAGGCAAACCAAATTATTTTTTCATCAACAATTGGTTTCATTTCTCTAAAAGAATCTTTTAAACTATTTAAATCCATGGGTGAAAAGTCTTCAAAATCGCTCCAGGCATCATTGTAAACTTCCTGAAAATCTTTTGCAAATTTTTCAAACCGCTTATTTTCAAAGTGTATAAACTTATATTCCGGCTTATTAGCTATCCAATCTGCAATCTTTGAAAAGCGCTCCGGAAAAGGTTTTGTAGCCTGTAGTACATTTGTAAACTGATCGTATTGTTTTACAAATCCATACCTTTCAAAAAGGTTTTGATAATAAGGAGGATTATAGTTCATTCCCATACTTGGCGGAATAAAACCTTCTACTAATAATCCCCAGTATTTATCATTTTCGCCAAAGTTTATAGGGCCATCAATTGCCTTTACATTATTTTGGCGGAGCCACTCCTTAGCCGTGTCAAATAACAGGAATGCACTTTTTTCGTCATTAATGCTTTCAAAAAAACCTATTCCTCCAATCAAAAAATCTGGATTTTTATTTTTTTGAAAATTAATAAATGCGGAAATGCGACCAGTGGCTCCCTGAGTCCCATCTTTTACTATCCATCTTTTAATTATGCCATGGTCATGAAAATTATTAAGTTTAGGATCAAATACAGCATCAATATCTTTATCAAGAGGAGAGATAAAGTTGGGTTCATTTTTATTGATCTTTCGGGGGATATCAAGAAATTCTTGAGCGATTCTTTTATCGGTAACTTCTTGAATAATCATATACAATTGAAAAAATAAAGGTACTAACAGCCCCTGAATATTCATGAATTAAAAGAGCTTGTACATAAAATGGCAACGAAGACTTTTACAAATTTTTTATTGGAAGCTAAATTTTTAGGAAAACAGGTTTTTTGATTTTTTGTAATATGGTTAATCCTTTTTAGTGCTATCGCTTTTTTTAAATCTATTACCAGTCATTTTATCTACCACTTTTTTAAAAAGAGAGTCAAATTTTGGTAATTGTTGCGGTGTAGATAAATTTCTTACCTCCTTAAAGTGGGTGAACATATGCATATCCAATATTATTTGTTTTTCACCAATTGCTGCAGAAGCTATTTTTACAGATGAATCAGGAACATTATTTATGTAAAGCAAATTATAAAAACGTTCTTTAGCAGATCTTATATCATTAAATATTGGCTTAACGCTTACCATGTGCGTATTCCTTAAATTTTGATATTCATCCATTTGCTGTTTACTAAAGTTAATATCATTTTGAAGAAATGTTGCAACGGCATTTCTACTCTCCTTACCATGCGATCCTTTTCGGCTGTGATTAAAGGCAAGGAAGTATGTAAGTATTGCGATATTTGATATCAACAAAAAAATAATTATTGAAACCAGCGTTCTGTTTTTTGTGATTGTATCCATTAAGGTTTTATATTTTCAATATCATAAAAATTTGTGGCCATCTGCGTATATTCCTCTGTACCTACAACCTCAGGCTGTTCGGCTACAGCTGGCGTTTTAAAATTTAACCATGCAGCCATAAAATTCATTAAGACTATGAGGAAGATGCCTGAAAATGCTACTGAAGGACGTGTTATTAATGCACTAAAATTTTCCCAACTGCTTTGTGTAGTGTTAGAAAACCTTGCCATAAGCCTGGTATAAAAAAAGGGCTTAGGTTCTGCCGGTTGAATATTATCCAGGCTGTTCAGGATGTTATCTATCCTGGTGCTATCAGATTGATTCGGTATAGTTGGGTCGTTTTGCATGTTATTATGTTTAGACGAGAAATTCAATAAAAATCTTTGTTTTGTTATTTATTAAAATGGTAATAGGTTTCTAAATTTTTTCTTAGATTAGTTTTAGCTCTTTGCAATAAGGAATCTACAGCTGAATCACTTACCTCCATTATTTCACTAATTTGTTGATATGTTAGTCCTTCTACTTTATTTAATATGAAAGCAATATTCTGATTTTTTGGCAAAGCAGAGATTGCTTTAAATAATACCGCAGCGTTTTCTTTATTCTCCAGTACAACACCGGGATGTAAAAAGTCTGGCGGGTCATTTATCAGTTCGTCATCTTTACCAAAAAGGCTTTCAATAAAAGCAAAGCGCTTTTTTCTTTTCTTTTTTCTTAAATGATCCAGCGACTTAGAAACCGAAATCCGATAGATCCAGGTAGAGAATTTTGAATCTCCTTTAAAATTTTTAATTGATTCGTAAACCTGGATAAAAACCTCCTGGGATACATCTTCAGCGTCTTCTTCATTTTGAACAAAACCTAAAACTGTATTATAAACCAAATTCTGCCAGGTATCAACAATAATTTTAAAGGCCCCGTTATTTTTTAACTTTAGCTGCTCTATTAATTCCCATTCAGTCAATTGCAATTATTTAAAAGCCAGGATTTTGCTCTCTTTTACGGTTCATTTTATTTAAACTTCGAGCAGCGGCGGTGCCAAAATTCTTTAATTTATAAGTGAAAGTTAGCATAAAATATCTCTGCAACACCTGACTTTGTATATCTTCTATGTATGTTTCGGTAACTGTTCTGCTAATGCTTTTATTTTGTTTTAGTAGATCAAATACTGAAAGTTTCAATTCTCCTGCCTGATCTTTTAAAAACTTTTTACCTGCACTCGCATTCCATAACCAAAAGTTTTGATCGGGTACAATGTTGTTTTTATATTGATAAGTTTGATTGTTCAGATCATTTTGTAAAAACCATCCTGATTTGCCTAACAGGTTTACCTGCACGCCTGCGTTAGATGTGTAATAATTATCCTCCGGTCTTTCTGCTATGGCATTGTAATTTCCACTATAAGACAAATTAAAGTCTACATATTCGTTGATGTTGCTTGCAATAACTGCACCTCCGCTATAGGTATTGGTTGTAGTAATTGTTTTTTTATTATTAATAAGGCCGGGTAATTTATTATAATTAAAGCCTGCATTAACATTAAAGGTTGACTTTATAAATTTAAGGGGCATACCATACGTTAGAAAAGATCGTACACTAAAGTACCCATCAATGTTAGTTGGCTTGATAAGTTGAGAACCTCTCTTTAACGTATCTGACTTGGTTATTAATGAATCTCTGGATGCAATAAACACTGCATTAGTTATATAGTCATCTATTTTCTGGAAAAAAGCATTAGCAAAAAAACTTTTGCCTTTTAAAGTGTTAGTATAAGTGTAACGGGTTACAAAAAAACCTGAGTATTGTTGTTTCAAATCGGGGTTACCTATACTTTGTAAAAGAGGGTTATCCCTGTTAAGTACATTTTGTAATTGATTTACAGATGGCGCATTTACAGATGTTCTTAAAAATGCATTGATACTGCTTTTTGCTGAAAGCTTTTTGCGTAGCCGTAAATTCGGTAAAATATTGCTGAAAGTTTTATTTACAGAAGTTAGTTGGGGAAAAGTTTGATCACTAAATAGCTTGGAATGTTGGTAATTCAAGCCAACAGAAAATTGTTGATCCCTGTTGCCAACCTGGTATGAAACTCCGGCATTTTGAGTGTTATAGGTGTTGTCAAATTTATTGGAAAGCGAAGTGTCAAAAAGTGAATATTTTTTTCCGATTTGATCAAATTGAAATGTTTGCTGGTCAGCTTTATTTTTTGTGAATGATAAATTATAGTTCAATTGTAATTGCCCCTGTTTGCCTACAGGTTCAGTATAGGCTATATTGGGAGAAAGTGTGTATCCATTAGTAACGTTATCAGTAAACTGCAGTATAGAATCCAGTTTTGTTAACGTTGACTGTTTATCAAAATACCTGTTAATGGATTCCTGGTAGGTATCTCCGTCTCTTTTATTTGCACTGGTATTAAACCCAAGCGAGATTGTTCTACCTCTTTTTGTAAAGGAGTGACGGTACAAGATATTATTATTAAAATTATAACCAGTAGTAAACCTGCTATTACGGCTATCCGAACTGCTAACGGGATCAATATTGTTGAAAGAGGTAAGCGCTGAATAATTATTGTTGCTGGTATTCTTTTGAAAATTTAAAGTTGGCGTAATTATTAAAGAGTTAAAGGAGTCAATTTTATACTCCAGGCGCAGGTTAATCCTGTTATTATAATTCTGGCTGGATGATGTACTATTCTCTGTATAAAATGGAATACTATTGTTATTGTTAGCCGGTTGCCTGAAAGTTGTTTGATTGTTACTGTTATTGCTGTTATTGAAAAAATAACTACCGGTTACTGTAAGTAATTTTCCCCATTGGTCAGAATAGTTAATGCCAAAAGCATTTGTTTTACTAATCCCATTTTGCTGGCCTACCAAAAAATTTCCTTGATTACCATCTCCGAAATTTCCACCTCCGCCACGGTTGCCACGTTGCTGCTGCGGCCCTCCGCGATTACCGCCACCTCTGTTGTTTCCACCAGAACTGGTAACGCCTAGTAAATCTTGAGAAGAAAAATTTTGCTGGTTAATATTGTTGGCTATACCTACTAAGGAAACACGGCGATTTCCTTTAAAGAAACTCACATTTCCACCGGCGGAATAACGGTCATCAGTTCCGTAACCAGCATACATTCTTCCAAATTGCCCATTACGCATATTAGCTTTGGTTACCACATTGATTGCTTTTTGGGAATTACCGTCATCAAAACCGGTAAATTGAGATTGGTCACTTAACCTATCAAAAACCTGTATTTTATCAATTATTTCAGCCGGCAAATTGCGCAGAGCCGCTGTAGCGTCATCTCCAAAAAACTCTTTCCCATCAACCGTAACTTTTCTTACTTGTTCACCCTGTGCAGTAACTGTACCCGATCTATCAACGGTTACGCCAGGCATTTTTTTAATAAGATCTTCTACAGTAGCATCCGGGTTAACTTTAAATTGGTTGGCAGAATATTCAACTGTATCTGTTTTCTGTTTTACCGGAGGCGCAGCACTTGTAATAGTAACTTCATCTAAAATTTTAGCGGATTTTGATATAGGAATTGTTCCCAGATCACTTACAGTAGTATCTTTTACATTGATTGTCATTTTAAAAGCTCCCAGACCAATAGAGGAAACTGATAAGTGGTAAAATTTAGGAGCTACATTCTCGAAAATGAAAGCACCATCTTTATTAGTAAGTGTTGTGTAGGCTACTGAAGAATCTTTGCTTAAAGAGTCTGGCCGGTTAATAAGCTTAACTGTTGCCCCTATTAAAGGGGTTTTCT
This sequence comes from Chitinophagaceae bacterium, assembly GCA_037721545.1. Lineage (GTDB taxonomy): Bacteria > Bacteroidota > Bacteroidia > Chitinophagales > Chitinophagaceae > Ginsengibacter. Next base: position 2,524 of record JBBJOK010000047.1, on the reverse strand, counting down.
CATTTTCATCGGTTAATATGCCCTTTACAGTTTGTGCTTTTGCGGTCTCAACAATGCAGAACAAAGCTAATAGTAGTGTAATATTCTTCATAATATTTTGAATAGTAGGGATAAGACGCTGGCAGGAAGCAAAACCTGCGAAATCACTACCAAAAAGCCCCCTTTAAAATATTTGTAATTAGATTTAGGCATTGTGATTTAAATTGCAGCCTTTAAAAATATATATATGGATTATAGTAAGATTATTTCAGTGACAGGTTTAAGCGGGCTGTTTGAATTAGTTACATCAAAAGCTGATGGAGCAGTAGTAAAATCTTTGGAAGATAAAAGCACAAAATTTGTGAGTAGCCGTGTACATAATTTCTCACACCTGGAAAGTATAGAAATTTATACAACAAAAGACAATACAGTTTTAGCTGAAGTTTTTAAGGCAATCAAAAACAGTAAAGAGCCCTTGCCGGAATCAAAAGCTGATGGTAAAGAATTGAAAAGTTACTTCGAAAAAGTTTTTCCTGATCTTGATTTTGAAAGAGTGTATGCAAGTGACATGAAGAAAATTATTAAATGGTACAGCATATTAACCGATAATAATGTAGAAGTAAAAGAAAAAGAACTTGAAGAAGGGGAGGAAAGTAATGCTGGTGGTGAAAGTGTAATTGATGAAATTAAAAATGAAACTCCTGTTCCTCAGGAAGAATCAGAAAAGAACAGCAAGTAATAAACTTCATACGTCATTGCGAGCAAAGCGAAGCAATCTCATATTTGTAATCCTGATATGATTGCTTCGTCGTTCCTCCTCGCAATGACGTTATAATTTATAAGCAATGAATGCATCCGCAGATATAAAAAAAATAGTAAGGCATTTTTTGCCAAATGACCTGGCCGTTGATAAATGGGAAACCATTGAGCCATATTTTAAAGAATTGCTTGAAAGAAAAATTAATTCAAAACACGGTTTAGAACAATGGCTCAAAGATATGAGTGAGCTGGAAGCTGTAATTAATGAAGATGCCTGCTGGCGGCAGATTAAAATGACGTGTGATACTACAGATAAAAATCTTGAAGAATCTTTTAATTTTTTCTGTATGGAGATACAGCCTAAGATTCAACCCTATGCTGATGCTTTGAATAAAAAATTAATTGGCTCGCCTTTTACAAAGGAATTAGAAACCGATAAATATTTTACTTATCTGCGTTCTGTAAAAAAATGCATTGACCTTTTTAGAGAAGATAATATACAATTGCAATCAGAGTTAGCGGTGATGCAACAACAGTTCGGAGTGATTTGTGGTAAGATGATGATAGAAGTTAATGGTGAAGAATATACATTGCAACAGGCTGCTAAATTTTTGGAAAGTCATGATAGGAATTTGCGGGAAGAAGTATACAGAAAAATAAATAATAGAAGATTACAGGATAAAAATGCATTGAATGATTTGTATGCACAATTAATTCAAAAAAGACACCAGGTAGCAATAAATTCCGGCTTTGATAATTATCGGGATTACAGGTTTAAAGAATTGGGTAGATTTGATTATACAAAAGAGGATTGTTATCAATTTCATGATGCGGTTAAACAGCATGTATTGCCGCTGGTAAATAAAATTTATCAAAAGAAGAAAGAGAAATTAAAGCTTTCTGATCTAAGGCCCTGGGATGTGGAAGCTGAACCTGAAGGCACACCGCCATTAACTCCTTTTACAACTTCTGAAGAACTGATCAATAAATCCATTGCCTGCTTTACACAGCTTCGCCCATTTTTTGGCGAATGCCTGCAACAGATGAATTCTATGAAACATCTTGACCTGGATAGCAGGAAAGGAAAAGCTCCCGGAGGATACAATTGTCCGCTGGCAGAAAGTGGCGCACCATTTATTTTTATGAATGCGGCAGGGCAAATGCATGATGTAACTACAATGGTACACGAAGGCGGCCATGCTGTTCAATCTTTTCTTACCCACAATTTGGAGCTCAGCGCTTTTAAAGAATATCCCATGGAAATTGCAGAAGTTGCCAGTATGGCGATGGAACTTTTTAGTATGGATCATTGGGAAGTATTTTTTGATAACAAAGAAGACCTGCAAAGAGCCAAAGAACATCAATTGGAAAGAACCATGACCATCTTTCCGTGGATTGCTGTTATAGATAAATTTCAGCACTGGGTTTATGAAAATCCTGGTCATAACGTGGAGGAACGTGATAACAAATGGATGGAAATTTTACAAGAATTTTCAGATGATGTAATTGATTATAGTGGCCTTGAGACTTATCGGGAAAATGCATGGCAACGTCAACTGCATTTATTTGAAGTGCCTTTTTATTATATAGAATACGGAATTGCACAACTTGGTGCAATTGGTATGTGGATGCAGTATAAAAAAGATCCTGAAAAAGCTTTGGATAATTATATGAATGCCTTGGCACTCGGCGGTACTAAAACTTTGCCGCAACTGTATGAAGCTGCAGGATTAAAATTTGATTTTTCTCCGGAAAATATTAAAACGTTAATGGATTTTGTTAGTGA
>JBBJOK010000318.1:0-3624 GCA_037721545.1 Chitinophagaceae bacterium | reverse complement strand
GGAACGGCGAAGTTAGGTTTTGTTTATTACCTTCTGAAATTGTTTAATCACCCTTAATCAGGTTTCCCTTGCAAACCTCCAAAGAGTTGATATCAATTGGCTGTAATTGTTTTTCCTATGTCAACAGCTTTGATTTTTCGGCTGCATAATTTGCTGATGCCTGCTGATATACTTTACTAATATAATTCGCTTTGAGCTGTTGGTTTTTGAGCAACCATTATAGTTACCAGTAAGGCTATTCCACCCAATACAGCACAAATAACGAAGCCCCATTTCAAGCCTAATGCCTGTGAAATTTCATTTAACTCTTTTAAAATACTTTTTACTTCCAAGAAACTTCATGCCCATATATCCAAGCACTTCAAGTGTTCCGTCTGATTTTATCTTCGCTTCAGCATCATATGTACTTCCTGAATTAGGGTCATGAATTTTTCCACTCTTCCACATATTTTTGTTTTTATTGTACTGTAAGCCTTCAAGAATAAGAAAGCCTACAGGTTTTTTTGGGTCATTATTTTTTGACCAGGTTATCTTCCCTTTATATTCATTACCTTTTTTATATACTTCTATAATTAAATCTTCTTTTGGAGTTCTTAACCACTTTCCAATTATTGCATCCTGACTATTTTGAGAATAACCTTTAAAAGAAAAAAGTATTGCTATTAATATTATTACCTGCTTCATGTTTTTTAGATTTTTAAGTTATCAGCTTATAATTTGATTTTAACACCTGTGTTTATTACAACACCTTCAAGTGGTGTATAAACATCTTTGAAGGTTGGATTTGTAATTGAACCAGTGTAAATACTTTCCCACCTTGTTTGTCTGCGGTCGGTGAAATTTTCTGCATTAATAAAGAAGTTCAAATGTTTCCACATCTTTTCAAACAATAAACCATACATAACATAACCCTTGCCTGTTGCTCCATCTGAAAGTCTTTGCCGGCTAACATATAAGCCTTCAACGCCTGCTCTAAAATTATCATGTGCCTCATACATTAATACTGCATTCACTCTATGCTTTGGCGTTAGTGGCTGCCATGTGTTTTGATTATTGAAATGTTGGTTTGCATCAGTATAAGTATAGCCGACAAAAGCTGATAAAGCATCCCACTTGATTTTAAAATTTGTTTCTGAACCTTTTGTAGTTATATAACCGTTTGCATTTACAAAATTGTTTCCTTGCAGTATTATCGGATTGTTCAGGTAGGTATAAAAGAAAAGCTGGTTAACACTTAATGAAGCATCACCTATTTGTGTACGGTAATTTACATCGGCATTTCCGCCGTAACTTTTCTCTGCTTTAGTTGTTGCAAATGAAACCGGCTGAATATTTACATAGCCCCTTTCTTCTGCTTCTTCACTAAATGGCGAAGGCATTTTATAACCCAAACCACCACCTATGCGACTTGACCAATGTTGGTTAAACTTCAATAAGGCATTCACTCTTGGCAGTATAAAAACTCCCTTTCCCTTGTCGTTTGTTGCCGGTGTGTTATAGTCAATTCTAAGTCCTGTTTCTAAAGAAAACCAGTCTGTAGCCTTGTAAAGGTTTTGAGCGAATGCACCTATGGTTGTTAGGTTGTAATTAATTTTAGATGTATCTAATGACTTAAAATTATCTGACCAAAGATTTATTCCAGTAACCCAATCTGACTTTCCTTTATTATTGTTATAACTGATTTCACTAAAGGTGGAAACCTGCTGACCTTTAAAACTACTGGATGACATTGTAAGCCTTCTGTCAAAAAAGCCTACTGTATTTTTGAAATTTATTTTGCTTTCATTATTGATTTGGCTTGTTAATGAAAGTTGCGTAGATAACCTGGTAGTTTTATTTCTTTCAAAGAAAGAATGTGTATTATCTGCTTTGCCTTCTAATACTTTCGTATCTCCACCATAACGGTCTTCATACAATGTATTTACGCCAAACCATGCAGATGTTTTATTGCTAAAGTTGTAAAATAATTTAGGATTGAAAGAAAATCTGTTTGTTTTAGGAATAGCAGTAAAGCCAATATTTGCAGGGTCGTAAGGTGCATTATAATTGTATGAACCAAAGATGGTGGTACCTGCCTTTTTCCATTTTTTAGAATAGAAGCCACTGCCATCAAAACCTTTGGCACTCGTGCCATTAAGCAGAAAAGAAAGTTCCGGATTTGTGCCTGGTGTTTTGCTTACAAGATTTACCAAACCTGCTATTGCTCCACCACCAAATAAAGTAGATGCTGAACCTTTAATAAATTCAACCTGCTTTAAATCGAGCGGTGTAATCTGCATAACACTTAGCCCGCCTGAAAAGCCCTGATAGAGCGGCATTCCATCTCTTAAAAACTGTGTGTATCTTCCATCAAGCCCTTGTATTCTTATATTGGCTGTGCCACTAACGGCAGATGTTTGTTGTGTGGCAATACCTGTACTTTCATTGAGCAACATTTTAATGTCCCCGGGTTTCATGGTTGCTTTTTCATCCAGTTCTTCACCTGTTATTACTTCAACCCTTGTTGGTATGTCTCTTATGTTGCGGCTGGTACGTGTGGTTTGAACTACCACTTCATCCAGTTCTGCGCCTTTGGGTTCTAATTGAATGGTGAATACCTGATTAGGGTTTGTGAGGGGAAATGTTACAGACAATTTTCTTTCGCTATATCCGACAAATGATATTGTAATTGAGTAAGAGCCATTGGGAATATTTGAAATTGTTATAGCGCCAGTGCTGTCTGCTGAACCACTAAGGTTTGCATTAGAAATGATGGCTGTAGCACCCGGTAATATTTCTTTAGTTCTTTCACTTTGAATAACAGCTTTAAAAGTATTTTGTGCATAGGTGAGCTGACCAATGGTTACAGCGAATACCAATAAATAAAGTTTCATTTAATAAATACATTTTGATTTTGAAAACATACTTGATTGATGCAAGGCATAAGTATATTACCTGCATTAACAGTTACGAAGTAGTATTCAAAATCAAATGCGAAATACTGAATTACGAATGTAAAGCCGTTCCGGTGGGTCGGGGTCTGTGAAGAGATTGAATGAAGGTGTTTGCTGAACAAACCTTTCTTCAACTAATAAAGAAATGAAATTGACAGGCAAGGCAGCCGGAAGTTCAATTTTAAAATCATGAGCTATACCTGATTTTAAAGAAACGATATAGGTGTGGTCTTCTTTCTTAAAATTATGCTTATACTCTTCCTTGTTCAACTCAAAGGAAGAAGCCATGAAGCCGATGAAGGTTAATATTAATAACGGATATTTAAGAAATGATTTCAATGTTGCAAATATAGGACGGCTCATTATCATAAAGATTTACATGTAGTTACTTTAACAATTGGCAATCTGATGTGATATGCTTTTTGAACTACAAATTCTATTTCTAATTCTCAGCAATTCCTTTTGGTTTTTGAGCAACCATTATAGTTACCAGTAAGGCTATTCCACCCAATACAGCACAAATAACAAAGCCCCATTTCAAGCCTAATGCCTGTGAAATTGCCCCCATCAGCAAAGGACCTATCATATCACCCAATTCTTTAAAAGAGCCTGCTACACCCATTGTTGCTCCCATTTCGTTTTCCTTTGCAAGTTTACTAACCAGTGCATCAGAGTTTGTCCATACTACACC
>JBBJOK010000046.1:13044-14255 GCA_037721545.1 Chitinophagaceae bacterium | reverse complement strand
CCATCCCAGCCAGGGAATAAAATCTTATCGTTATTTATTTTGAGATGCTTGTCTGCCACTTCACTAAAAACACTTCTGAAATCAGTGGTAACAGCGAGGTCTCTACCATCTTCAAGATTTTCTACAGCTAATGGCTTCATGTTATTATAAACCGTTCCGCCATTAACATCATTCCCCAAAATAAAGTTGCACGAAGCCCGGCCATGGTCAGTTCCGCCGGTTCCGTTCTGGCGAACGGTACGTCCAAATTCAGTCATGGTCATAACAGTTACATCATCCTGAAATGTTGATCCCATATCATTCCAGAAAGCCGTGATGCTACCGCTAAGGTCGTTTGCATTTCGTGCAAAAACGCCCAGTTCAGTTCCCTGGTTAAAGTGTGTATCCCATCCGCCTGATTCTGCAAACGCAACTTCTAACCCAACATCCATTTTAATTAATTGCGCAATTTGCTTTAATGCATTTCCTAAAGAGGTGCCGGGATAAATCGCATTATTCTCAGGCTTATAATTTTTAACATCCACTTTCTTAAGCATTTTCACTGCATCAAAACTTTCCTTGCCTGTTTCTTTCAATAACCCTGAAGAGGTTTGATCGTACAGGTCTTCAAAACTTTTAGCAGCCATATTTGCTCCCATAAAATTACCTTTTAACTGAATGGCAAAATCCTGCAGGTTATTAATAGCAATAGAAGGATTATCACCATAAAAAGAACGTGGCATTGAAGAGGTTAAGCTTACAGCTCTAAAAGGTGTAGCATCATGCCCCATCAATCCCACTGCACGGTTAAGCCATCCGCTGGCAGTACCTTTATTAAACGGCGTTCCTGATTCCATATAATCCTGAGCATCAAAATGTGAACGTGTATTATTAGGAGAACCAATACCATGAACAATTGCAAGTTGCTTACTGCGGAATAAGGGCTCAAAAGATCTTAGACCGGGATGCAAACCAAACTTTCCATCAAGATCCAACAATGGAGTTCTTTTGTTATCACTGGCAGCAGACATGAATAATGTTGGCCTTGCAGCTTTGAGGTAAGGGTCAGTAAAAGGAGTTACTGCCATAAGCCCATCCATAGCGCCTCTTTGAAAAATGCAAACCAGCACCTTTCTTTTTTTATAAGGGCTTACTATTTTATTGCTTTCTGCAGCACGTGCCATAAATGTTGGAACACCGCCAACACCTATTCCGAAAAGGGCAAGTCCGCC
>JBBJOK010000046.1:10484-12944 GCA_037721545.1 Chitinophagaceae bacterium | reverse complement strand
GTGCCATAAATGTTGGAACACCGCCAACACCTATTCCGAAAAGGGCAAGTCCGCCGCCTTTTAAAAATCCTCTTCTTGATACCATAGTTAAAAGTTTAAATGCAGCCCCCTCTAAATCTCCCCCCTTAGGGGAGACTTCCGGAGCCTTGTTATGATCAATAAGTTCTTATTTTTTGTAAATAATTTTATATCTATTTGTAAATAATTCATTTAATTATAGAACTTTTATAATTTGATAACGGGCAAACGCAGCGTTATCAAGTCTCCCCTTTGGGAGAGATTTAAAGGAGCTTTTATTTTCTTTGAAATTCCGGAGAACCAATAATGATACCTACAACTTGGCTTAACATTGTATTATTTCCGGTAACAGTTTGAATTGCGCCATTATTTCCTTTTTTTAAACCTTTAACTCCTTTAACTCCTTTTTTATCAATCGCATCATCATCCATCATATTATCCGTAACTATGGCTTCAGTGCCTGCCATACTTGTTTGTGGGGCAGCATTTTTATCAGCTGCAGCACTAACTTTATTTACAAGCTCAGGGTCATTTAATAAAGGGGTTAATTTTTTTATTGTTGAATCAAGCTTACGCTCGGGCATAATAAGTTTGCTGTAAGTAATTAATGCAGCAGAAGAGCTTTCGGGCTCACGCCGATTATTTAAGGCAAGCAAATCCAGTTTTGTACCAGGAATTCTTTGTGAAGCAATAGCCAACCCAAAGTTCATTCTGTTAAGTAACGCACCCGTATTAATCCAGTATTGACCTTTATCAGGAAAGCCTGTAGGCGCCTGGTAGAAATACAGCTTTTGCCCCATTTTATCTGACCATGCAAATATTTGATATGGTTGTTTGATATCTGCATCAAGCGCACGTACGGCACTAATAGCAAGTTCAAATGGTGATTTTGTTTTTTCCCTGATAACACTTTTATTCCAAAATTCCGGAGCTGTTGCCATTGTTATTAGTACTGCTTTTATGTCGCCATTTTTTTCTGTAAAGGTCTTAGCCATTTTATCCAACAGGCTTTGTGGAGGGTTATCACTTACAAACCGCACCGCTATTTTTTTGGATATAAACTTTGCAGTTGATGAATGATGCGCCAGCATTTTTAAAAGCTGTACACCTTCTTCATATCCGCCATTAGCTGCAAATGTTTTTCCCAACACAGTTTTCTCTTTGTTATCGTGGCGATTCGCAGCAAATAAAAAATCTCCCTCGTGAACGAAACCCCTTTCAGTGAGTTTATCATCTCCAACTTTATCAACCATCTTTTTCATTGCATTTCCATATCCTTTATCACTCATCGGGTAAATCGTCCAGCCGGTAAGTACCCGTGCTGCTTGTGTTACATCCTGCTGGGTGTAGCCTCCATCAACCCCTAATGTGTGTAGCTCCATTACTTCCCTGGCATAGTTTTCATTTAAGCCTGAAGCTTTTTTTGGTTTTTTTATCTTCCCATTATTATTCAATGAATCTCCCATCATGCCCTGGTTTTGTGCCAGCCTTTTTCGTACATTTTGATTTCGTTGAGGATTCATGTTTTCACCTGCACTGGAAAAATTATCAAGATATAAAAGCATGGCAGGTGATTTTGCTGTTGCAAGAACAAGATTCTCAAACTTGCCAAACACATTCGGACGGATAACATCTCTTTCGTAGTTTGGAATAAACTGAGCACAATCATTCTTTGTGAGTGAAACATTAAAATGATTAAACCAGAAATCCGTTAATATTTCCTGTAGTTGATTATTACTGTATGCTGCACTTACAACTTTCTGACTGATGAATTGGCGATAAAGTTCCTGTGCAGGCCTTAAACCATTCTGCTGCATATATGTTTGTAATTGCTGTCTGTATTCTTTTTTATCTGTTTTAACTGAATCCTTATTCACTTTACCATCTTTAATTGCCATGCGAACAATTTGAGCCGCCCTGGGGAAAGTATTTACTATCTGTTCATTGCTTAATTTCAATGCATCATATCCACGTAAACGTTGATTAAGAGAATCATCTGCAAGCGAATTGTTTAATTGCTGTTCAAACCATTTTTCCAAACCCATATTAACCACTTCATCAATTTGGCCGGGAGTAGCTCCATATGTAAAGCGGCTAATCAAATGAGCCGCGGCTTCACGTTCGGTTAACCCTGCGCCTTTAAATGGAAAACTAAAATGTGGTTTATCGTTTGGTTCCGGAAAAAACGAAAGCAAGAGAAAACTTGTGGAGAAAATCAAAAGTTTGGCAAATTGTCTGATTCCGTTTTGCATATTAAGAGTTTAAATAGTTAATTACCCCGATAGGACTTTATTACGAAGGGAAAGTTTAAAAAGACATTGTAAGGTTATTTACATTCTCCTGCCGTCCATTTCTTTATACCGGCACAATTTGCAACACAGGCATTGCCATAAGTTTTTCCATCACAGCCGCAAACCGGGTCGTATTGTTGAGTGCATATGC
>JBBJOK010000046.1:8093-10384 GCA_037721545.1 Chitinophagaceae bacterium | reverse complement strand
CCATAAGTTTTTCCATCACAGCCGCAAACCGGGTCGTATTGTTGAGTGCATATGCAGTCTGCGATGGGTGTTCCTTTACATGTTATTGTATTCTTAGTGCAGGATGAAAAAGTGAAAAGGATAATAAAAGCTGAAAATATTGTTTTCATATCGGGTTGTGTTTTAAAGTTTAAAATTTTTATAGTTTCCCTTTAAGGTTAATTGACATCAAATAAAATAACTTTGCTCTCAAATAATTCCATGAAATTAGCTAATTATTTAACGGGTAAATGGATTGAAGGTGATGGTGATGGACAGCAATTATACAATGCATTTAACGGAGAGCAAATAGCTAATGCAACCACGCAAGGATTAGATTTTGCAGGGATGCTTGCGTATGGAAGAAAAGTGGGCAGCCCGGCTTTGCAAAAAATGACCTTTCAGGAAAGAGGAAGAATGTTGAGAGCGTTGGCATTGCATCTTACAGAAAAAAAGGAAATTTTTTATACCATCAGTTATAAAACGGGTGCAACAAGAGCAGATAGCTGGGTAGATATTGAAGGGGGAATTGGAAATTTATTTTCCAATGCATCATTAAGAAGAAAACTACCTGGTGAAATTTTTTGCCTGGATGGTGAAGGCATAGGATTGAGCAAGGGTGGATCTTTTATGGGCCAACACATTTTAGTGCCTAAGGAGGGTGTAGCTATTCATATAAATGCATTCAACTTTCCGGTTTGGGGAATGCTTGAAAAAATTGCTGTGAATTTATTAGCGGGCGTTGCAGCAATTGTAAAGCCTGCATCGGTTACCTGCTATCTTACACAAGCTGTAGTAAAGGAAATCATCAATTCAAAAATATTACCGGAAGGTTCATTGCAATTACTTTGCGGAAGTGTTGGTGATCTGTTAGACCACGTTACATCACAGGATGTAATAACTTTTACAGGTTCTGCATCTACGGGATTGAAACTAAAAGCCCATCCTCAAATATTAAATGAAAATGTTCCCTTTAATTTAGAGGCAGACTCATTAAACTGTATTGTTTTGGGAGAAGACATTTCTGCCGAAATGCCCGAGTGGGATATTTTTATTAAAGAAGTAAGAAAAGAAATGACGGCAAAAGCCGGGCAAAAATGTACAGCTATCCGTAGGATTTTCGTTCCTGAAAACAAAATGGAAGACGTGTGGAAAGCAATCAGTAAATCGCTTTCACAAACTACAATAGGTAATCCTGAAAATGAAAAAGTAAGAATGGGATCCCTTGCCGGACAAGGGCAAAGAGAAGAAGTAAGATCGCAGGTGAAAAAGTTATTGGCAACTTCTCAAATAATATATGGTAGTCTTGATAGTGTTGAAGTAATTGATGCTGATAAAAACAAAGGTGCTTTTATTAGTCCGCTTTTATTATTGAACCAAAAACCATTTACCTCAGAAGAGCCGCATAATATTGAAGCGTTTGGGCCGGTAAGTACTATCATGCCTTATAAAAACATGGATGAAGCAATTGCTTTATCAAAAAAAGGGAAAGGTTCTCTATGCAGTTCGATAGTTACTACTGATACCAAAATGGCAAGAGATTATGTGATTGGCGCAGGCACACATCATGGAAGAATATTGGTATTAAATAATGACTGCGCTAAAGAAAGTACAGGACATGGCTCACCGTTGCCCTTACTTGTACATGGCGGACCAGGCAGAGCAGGAGGTGGAGAAGAGATGGGAGGATTAAGAGGCGTAAAACATTATATGCAAAGAGTGGCTGTACAGGGCTCACCAACAATGCTTACAGCCATTACTAATGTTTATCAGGCAAATGCAAGAGGGAATATTTCAGATGTGCATCCCTTTAAAAAATATTTTGAAGATCTGCGAATTGGTGATCAACTGATAACAGAAAAAAGAAAAATAACAAGTGCCGACATTGATCGCTTTGCTGAATTGAGTGGAGATCATTTTTATGCGCACATAAAAAGCAACGATTTTACAGATACTATGTTTGAGCAGCAGGTTGCACATGGCTATTTTATTATGAGCATTGCTGCAGGGTTATTTGTTGACAGCTATGAAAAAAATCCTGTTTTATTAAATTATGGAATTGATGAATTGCGTTTTACAAAACCTGTTTATGCGAATCACGAAATTTTCATCCGTTTTACCTGTAAAGAAAAAACTGAGCAGGAATTGAAAGAAAAAAATCCTGAAGTACCCTATCCAAAAGGAAGTGATATACCAAAAGGAATTGTAAAATGGTATGTGGAAATGTTAGATGAAACGGAAGAACCAATTATAGGAGTTGCAACGATATTAAC
>JBBJOK010000046.1:5157-7993 GCA_037721545.1 Chitinophagaceae bacterium | reverse complement strand
GTTATTATTCTTCGCAGTGCCGGTGAAGGCGCTTTTTGTGCCGGCGCCAGCTTTAATGAATTAACTGTAATTGATAATGAAAGCGACGGTTTAAAGTTTTTTAGTGGGTTTGCCAATGTTATTAATGCCATGCGGAAATGTAAAAAAATTATTATTGGTAGGATACAGGGTAAATGTGTTGGCGGCGGTGTAGGCCTGGCAGCTGCAGTAGATTATGCAATTGCCACAGATAAGGCCGAAATTAAATTAAGTGAATTAGCGGTAGGCATCGGGCCATTTGTTGTCGGGCCCGCAATAGAAAGGAAGATTGGTGCTTCAAATTTTAGCCAGTTAGCAATTGATGCTTCCACATGGCAAAATGCAGAATGGGCAAAACAAAAAGGATTGTTTGCGGAAGTACATGATTCCATTGAAAATATGGATGTATCAGTTACACGGTTAGCCAATACATTAGCACACTCTAACCCGGAAGCAATGGCCGAAATGAAAAAAATATTTTGGGAAGGAACAGAGCATTGGAATGAACTTTTAAAAGAAAGAGCGGCTATAAGTGGCAAGCTTGTCCTAAGTGAGTTTACTAAAAATGCAATTAATAAATTCAAAAGTATAAGAAAATAAATCGTTCGATTTTCATGCCTTTTAGAATCAAACTATCTTTGATGCCAACCCATTTCAGTTGAACTTCTCAGAAATTCTACAACAGTTTATTGAAGGAATGCATGCTACAAAGTGGTATGAATATGTTGCAGTATTTTTTGGAATCGCCAGCGTATGGTTTTCACGTAAAGAAAATATTCTTGTTTATCCGGTTGGGATTATTAATACAATTCTTTATGTATATATTAGTTTTGAAGGCAGCCTGTTTGGTGAGGTGGCAGTACAAGTATATTATACCATCATGAGTATTTATGGATGGATTTTATGGACAAAAAAAAACAGCCTGCAAAAACCTGTCATTGTAATTACACGATCAAATAAAAAAGAATGGGTAAGTCACCTTCTTTTTTTCTCTGTTTTTTTTATTACCTTTTTTGCCTCACTTACTTATTTAAAAAAAGAGTTTGCTCCTGGTGCAATTCCCCTGGCTGATGCGTTTGCAAGTGCTACTGCTTTTACGGGGATGTGGCTGATGGCAAAGAAAAAAGTGGAAAGCTGGTATTGGTGGATTGCAACTAACATTGCTTCCATTCCCTTATACTTTGTAAAGCAGTATGTTTTTACAAGTGTGTATTATTTTATTTTATTGATCATGGCTGTATGGGGATTAATTGAATGGACAAGAAGAGCGAATAATCAATCCCGATTGCTATCGGAACAAAAAGTAATTGTTTAATGAGTATTAAAAAAATTGTTGTCATTGGCCCTGAATCAACCGGTAAAAGCACATTGTGTTTACAGCTTGCTGAGCATTATCAAACATTGTGGTGCCCCGAATATGCAAGAGAATATTTAGAAAAAAATGGGACTGATTATACTTACGACGATTTACTTTCCATTGCAAAAGGACAAATAGATTTAGAAGACAAAGTTCTGTCGACAGTCGACAGTCGACAGTCGACAGTTTTTATAGATACTGACATGTACGTAATGAAAGTTTGGTGCGAATTTGCTTTTGATAAATGCCATAGCTGGATATTAAACCAGGTGGCAACAAGAAGATATGACCTATATCTTTTATGCAATGTTGATCTGCCCTGGATAAAAGATGAATTGAGAGAATACCCGGATATGGAGACACGCAAAAAATTACATAACTTTTATAAGGATATAATGATCAATCAAACTGTTCCCTGGGTTGATATCCGCGGCAGCTATGAAGAAAGGTTAAGTGTGGCAATCAAAGCAATTGATACACAGATAAAGTATACACTTACTCAAAAATAATGTGTGACTGATCATCAATATCAGCGTAGGATCTTTTGTACATCCTGATCTTTTTCTAAATAATTCATTTGTCTTACTATCCAGGGATATCTTGCGGCAACACGTAGAGATATGGGTTTAATAGTATAAATTTTAGGATTTGGCAAACTCGCTGCAAGCATCGCTGCTTCTTGCCTGCTTAAATTTTTTGCATTCTTATTAAAATACTTTTTTGCTGCTGCTTCTGTCCCAAAAACACCTTGCCCCATTTCTGCTACATTTAAATACATCTCTAAGATTCTTTTTTTATCCCAAAGTTTTTCAATCATAAAAGTAAAATATACTTCCAACCCCTTTCTAAAATAACCACCATGTTGCCAAAGAAAAACATTTTTTGCAACCTGCTGGCTTATTGTACTGGCTCCTCTCAACGATCTACTTTTTTTGTTATGTTTCATTGCTTTTTCAATACTCTTAAAATCAAACCCATCATGATCAGGAAACAACTGGTCTTCTGACCCCATAACAGCCAGCTTGATATTCGGGCTCATTTTATCAAAGCCTACATAATCTCTTTGCAATCCATAACCCGAAAAAACACTACTTATCTGTGTAATAGTTATCGGTGGATTTATCCATTTACAAAATAAAATATATAGGATAGAAAAGAGAAACCCATACAAAACAATTTTTATTAAGGCAATAAAGATTTTATAAAATATGCTTCTTTGTTTTCTATTATTTCTCTTCTGCAAGAATAAAAAATTTGTTATTTCACTTTTATGTATTCCAGCTGATATTTTTTGCCAATGCTATAAACCGAGCCGTTTGATTTTAATAATAAAATAACCTATTCCACCCAAAGCAGCAGCCGAAATTACAAGAGCCGGACTTGCATGATACTCCGTACCCGGCTTGGTAAATATCCATGTGCCTAATCCGAAAGCAGTGATAAGAATTCCTCCTCCAAACA
>JBBJOK010000046.1:0-5057 GCA_037721545.1 Chitinophagaceae bacterium | reverse complement strand
AAAATTTTCATAGCTATTGCTGTTGCTTCATAAAAAAAATAACACCAACCAATAAAGCTGTTCCAAAACATATTAGTATAAATCCGGAGATGCGGTTGATCAATCTGATATTGTGTAAGGTAAGTTTAGATCTGAGTTTGCCCGCCAATACAACTTTGCCAACATCGGCGGCCATATTTAAAACGAGGCAGGTACCAAAAATAATTATACGCTCCCTGGTTGTATGTAACAAAGCTATTGCCGTAACAGATGTAAGCCAAAAAATCATAACCCCGGGATTAAGTGTATTTACTAAAAAACCCTGCAAGGCAATTTTAGCATGATCACTTTTTTGTAGAGGAGGCAGTGATATATCCTGCGGATGAACATGCACTTTTTTAAAAAACAAGTAGAATACTCCCATACTTATTAATAACATACTGCCGGCAATACCTATGGGCTTTTTAAAATCAAGCAATGTTGTTACAAATTCAGAAAAAAGATTACTTAATATTACCCATACGAAATCACTGATCCACACACCCGCAACAAAGCTGAATCCCCCTTCTTTACCATTATTAATACTTTGTTTTATAATGGTGAAAATTACCGGACCAACAGAAATTACCAGCAACAATCCCAGTCCAATACCTTTAATTATCGCTTGAATTAAATCCGTCATCTTAAACTTTTACACTAAAAAAATGCCCGTATTAAAACTACAATTAATAATAAAACTACTTGCAGATTTAACTTTAGGGCAATATTATTTAATAGTAACTCCTTTCAAAAATTTTTGCCAATCATCCAACATCTTTCCTTTTAAAACTCTGGGAAATTTATTTTGACCACCAATTTTACCTTTTGCTTTCATAAAATTCATAAAGGTTTGTTCGCTCAACACGTCCACAAAAATATCTTTTAACGCATGCTTTCTTTCTACCTCATAATCATCATTTAGCTCCTTTAATTTATTGTCAATTCTTATTTTTAATTCTTCGCTATTCACTTTATCATCTGTGGCTATATACCACTGATGAGCAAAGAACGAGCCGTGTGGCACACCTGCCACTGTAAATTCAGGAATAGATATATTTAGTTCTTCACTTACCAATTCGATAGCCTTATTCATATTATCTACACTTAGATGCTCACCAACAAGACTTAAAAAATGTTTTGTTCTGCCTGTGATAATTATTTCATTTTTTTTGAGATCAATAAAGCGAACTGTGTCGCCAATCAAATATCTCCATGTTCCTGCATTTGTGCTAATCAGAATTGCATAATCTTTTCCTTCCTGCACTTCATTTATCATTAGGACTTTCGGATTGTCTATCATATCCCCTTCACTGTCAAAATTTTCATCGTCAAAGGGAACAAACTCAAAAAATATATTATTGTTAAGTGCAAGTTTTAATCCTTTTGCATCTTGCCGGCTTTGATAAGCTAAAAAGCCCTCACTTGCAAGGTATGTTTCTATGTATGTAATTTTTTTGCCTAACAGTTTCTTAAATCCTCGCTTATAAGGTTCCATTGCTACTCCCCCGTGAACATAAATAGCAAGGTTAGGCCAAATCTCATGAATGTGTTTAAGCTTATGCCGCTCAATAATTTTTTCCATACACAATTGCACCCAGGCAGGTACCCCAACCAAAATAGAAATATCCCATTGCGGTGCCTTTTCAACTATTTCATCAAGTTTTTTAGACCAATCTTTTTCCTGTGCAATCTTTTTACCCGGTTTATATAATCCCTGAAACCAGAAAGGAAGATTTTTAGCCTGAATTCCACTAAGATCTCCGGCAAAATAAGTGGCAGATTTTTGTAATTGTGTACTTCCTCCTAATAATAACCAACCTTTACTAACAGATGCTCTTTTCGGAACATTATTATAGGTGGCCAGTGTTAACAAGTGCCTTATACTGGTAATATTATTGGAACGAATTAGGTCTTTTGTTATAGGAATATATTTACTGGAAGATTCACTTGTACCGCTGCTGAGTGCAAAAAGTTTTATTACACCGGGCCAACAAACATCAGGCTTACCCTCTAATGCTTTATACCACCAATCTTTAAAAATTTTACTATAATTATATGTAGGAACTCCCTGCTGAAACATTTTCCCAAGGTTTCGGCTCATTAAAATTTCATCAAACTTAAATTTTTGACCAAATTCTGTAAACCGGGCCTTTTTCAACATCTTCTTTAAAACGTATAACTGCTGGCTTTTAGGTGAACTAACCGGTAAGTTAAGGGCACGGGCAATAGACTTGGGAAGCTTTATATCAATCAGCGCCATTAAAAGAAAATTGGTTAAGGTTAACAAATTTACTGAATACCTGAGCCAATTTCATCAATATTTTACAAGAGGTAAGCTTACTGCTGTTGTCATTTAAATATTTGTCTTAGTCAACATATTCCTCTGATCCAAGAACCCAAATAAATGACTGCAGATCAATAAAATCTTTCGGCTTTAAATCAGCGGTATCCTTTTTAATTTGTGCGGCAAAATCAAGCAGGCTTTTATAAGTTTCCCAACTGGGTTTTGAATTATAATTAAATTCATATTTATATTTTTTTGCTGCTATCTGCGTAACGCGGGGTTTTAAAAAAATATTTTCTTTAGGATTAGCAATAAATCCAAAAACCGTTTGCAGTGGCCAGGTACGAACCCTGGTTTGTTTTCTGGGCAATAAATTCAATACATCAGAAAAATTTTCAAATCTTTCTTGAAAAGAATGTTTACCATATACATATTCATACAAACCTTCAGAAAAAGCCTTAGCGCCTTCATGGGATTTAATTGCATCTCTCAAAGCCATTTTCTCGAAAGAAAATAAAAGATTTGTTTTTGTTTCCAGGCGAACCGCTCTTAAAGATATTTCTGAATAATTTTCTTCTGAAAGAAGCATATCATATTCTTGTTTGTTCAAAGCGTTTTTCCAGGCAAGATGCGCCTCCCATTTATACCCTCTCTCCCAACTATAATATTTTTCATCTGAAAATCCTTCTGGAAAATAATGGAGGAATTTTTTTTTACAAATAATTCTTTCTTTTAGGCGAAATAAACTCTTCATACTTAATCTTTTTACAACAATCCTTCCAAAATCCATTTAATTGTCGGCTTAATTTTTGTCAAAAAAGGGAGTAGGCTTGTTATCTTAATTTTTCACAAAAATATTTTATATGAAGAAGATTTTCGTTTCAATATTATTATCAATTACAATTTTTAAAGCCAGCGCAGATGAAGGAATGTGGTTACCAATGCTGCTCGGGCAGCAGGTTTACGATGATATGGTAAAAAGGGGTTTAAAACTTTCAAAAGAACAGCTTTATAGCATTAATAAACCGAGTATTAAGGATGCTATCATAATTTTTGGCGGGGGTTGCACAGGGGAAATTGTTAGTAATGAAGGTTTAATTTTTACCAATCATCACTGCGGGTATGGCGCCATTGCGAGTGCTAGTACTGTAGAGAAAAACTATTTAAAAGATGGCTTTTATGCATATAGCAAAGACCAGGAAATTAAATCGTCGCTTACTGTTCAGTTTCTGGATAGAATTGTAGATGTTACTAATGAGGTGGAGGCAGGTTTTAAAGGATTAAACTGGGCCGACAGAGTTAAAAAAACTGCAGAGGTTTATAAATCAATCACCGATAAAGTTGCGGATCCTGATAATGGATTAGCCGGTAGAGTTTACAGTATGTTCAGGGGTAATCAGTTCATAATGTATGTTTATAAAACTTACAGGGATATTAGATTAGTGGGTACCCCAGCTGAAAGTATTGGTAAGTTTGGCGGTGATACAGATAATTGGGAATGGCCTCGCCACACAGGAGATTTTTCGATATTTCGGGTCTACGCCGATAAAAATGGCAAACCTGCTGAATATAGTACCAGTAATATTCCATTAAAGCCTAAACATTTTTTACCGGTATCAATTAAGGGGTATAAAGATGGCGATTATGCTATGATATATGGCTACCCCGGAGGTACCAATCGTTACGAAACTTCTTATGGAATTAAACTAAAAAATGAAATAGAAAATCCTTCGCTTGTTGGTTTACGGGATATGCGTTTAAAAAATATGTACCAGCAAATGGTTAAGGATCCAAAAGTGAAATTAAAGCTTGCCGATAGTTATGCAGGCATTGCAAATTATTGGAAATTTTTTGAAGGTGAAACAAAGCAGTTGAAAAAATTTAATACCTATGATGCTAAGGTACAGTCTGAACAAAAATTTATCATGTGGGCTGCAAAAAAACCGGAGTATCAAAATATATTTACTGAATATCAAAAAAATTATGCGGCGTGGACACCCTATTCAAAGCATAGGCAGTACTTGAATGAAGGTATTTTCGGCTCTCCTGTGGTAGCTTTCGCTTCATCATTACAACAGGTAGAAAATGCAATTGATAAAAAAGGAGGTAAGGAAGAAGTTAAAAAAGCATTAGCCGCCGTAGATATTGCAAGAAGTAATTTTTTAGTTTCTGAAGATCTGCCAAGTGATGAAAGAATTCTTGCAGCTACAGCAATGATGTTTTACAATGATGTTAATAAAGCCCAACACCCTGATGGGATATATCAAAATATAAAGCGGGAATTTGGCGATCTTAATGACGAGGCAACCTATAAAGCGTGGGCAAAAAGTGTTTTTGCAAATACAATGATATTAAATGGAGCAAAGTGGAAAGAATTTATGGATAACCCTGAGCTTACCGTATTACAAAATGATCCTGCTTATAGTTTTGCATCAGCGTTTGTAAAAAATTACAATACCAAATATGCAAAAAACTACAGTGATTTTGTAAATAAAAATAATGAGCTGGGGAGATTGTATTTGAAAGGAATTATGGAAATGAATCCTGGTGCAGTTAAAAAAATGTATCCTGATGCAAACTTTAGTATGCGGGTAAGTTACGGCAACGTAAAAAGTTATAAACCACGGGATGCTGTGCAGTATGATTATGTTACTACCAGCAAAGGGATATTGGAAAAATATAAGAAAGATGATTATGAATTTGATTTTCCTGAAAAGGCAATTGATTTGCTCAGGAAAAAAGATTTTGGCCAATA
>JBBJOK010000045.1:0-14365 GCA_037721545.1 Chitinophagaceae bacterium | reverse complement strand
ACAGAGCTTTCCGAACGATAGATTACAAACTGCCTTACTTTGTCTAATTCATTACCTGTGGCTGCAGGTTTTATCCAATTTAAAATATAAGAATAATCGGGTTGCTTTACGGCTGTTAGTTCAGAAGGAGATTGCGGTGGAGTATTATCCCGCCATGCCATCGTTGGTAGTAATGCAGGTTTTTTATAAATTTTTACTCGAATAGAGTCACGTACGTTTAATGGATTACTCCTTAAATTTGCCGTTCTATATGCTATTTCACCATAAACACTTTGATAGGTCTCACTTCTGTTCATTCTCATTTGCCGTGGGATTTGAGTACGATCCGCCCAGGCTGCCTGTTCCGTAGGATTTGCAAAAGATGCCCCCACTTTATAAATAGATTGACCGATATAAATATGTCTTCCGCTTGCCTGGTTATTCCACCAGGGAATTAATATGCCATAATCCGATCCCGACTGGCCAATATACCAATAAACCTGTGGCGCTAAATAATCAACCCAGCCTTGTTGAATCCATTTTTTTGTATCTGCATAAACCGCACTATAGTGTTGATAAGCAAAGGTTGAAGTATTAGAACCAATAGTAGGGTCGGTGCTGCTGCGATAAATACCAGTAGGCGACACTCCAAACTTTACCCATGGTTTTAATATGGCAACCTCATCATATACTCTTTTAATAAAAATATTTATATTATCTCTTCTCCAATCAGCATGGTTCATTCCACGTGGATCAGAATTATAAGTAGCTGTATCTCTTACAGGTGCAGATGGATAGAAGTAGTCGTCGAAATGAATTCCATCTATGTCGTAACGAGAGGTTATATCTTTTATCACACTCATGATGTAATCGCGAACCGCGGGCAGACCTGGATTTAAAGTAATGACCGAGCCATTATTTAAAAGCCATTCCGGATGTTGTTTCGCTACATGATTTGGAACGAAATTGGGAAGTTGCGAAGCGCTAGCAACAGCTCTGTATGGATTAAGCCAGGCATGCAGTTCCATCCCTCTTTTATGAGTTTCATCTATCACAAACTGCAATGGATCCCATCCGGGATCTTTTCCCTGAGTGCCTGTAAGAGTTGATGACCATGGCTCAATTGAACTTGGATATAAAGCATCACATTGGTTGCGAACCTGAAAATATATTGCATTCATACCAGTCGCTTTGTGCTGATCAAGGATTGAAATCATTGCTGCTTGTTGCTGAGTTGGAGTTTCCGAACTTCTAGGCCAATCAAGGCCAAAGTGTGTAGTGATCCAAGCTCCACGAAGCTCACGTTTAGCCGATTTTTGCGCAAAAGCGGGAAGAAAGAAACTAAGACTAAAACAAATAGATAGTATATATTTTATCATAAGTACGTTTTGATGTTAAATGTTTAATGGTATAAAACAGATGATTTTACAAAATTATAAGAGTAGTTATGCATCTACTTAAAATATGTAAATGGGAAAGTATAAAAAATGTGGCAATAAAAGAAAGTTTCAAAAATTTCAAACGTGTGAAATGTTTTTCACACTGTATGCGAATAACTGACAGGGAAACTCAGGGAATGATGATTAAAATTATTGGTAATTTACGATTAGATTGTTTGGGTTTTATTTGAAACCTATCTTTTTTGCGGTAACTTACTGATTTAGACCATGGGTTCTTCCGCTTGATAAAAATACTGTCTTCATTAATCATTTATATTCCTACCTAAGTGTTTTAACCTTCAGAATTGCATCTTTAAATTTCTGTTGTCATATCTCCAAAATCATAATTCTTCCTGGATGAATTGAGTTGATGACTTTTCTCCTAATTCATTGATATCATCAATTATAAACAGAGGGAATATTGTTTTTTTTAAGACGAGAGATTAGCATAAAAATAAAAAACCTCGCCGATTTATTGACGAGGTTTCTTTGTGGGAGCACACGGGTTCGAACCGCGGACCCTCTGCTTGTAAGGCAGCCAGATTTTACTTTTGGATTTTTATCGTTATTTATAATAGTATTAATAATCAATAATTTATAAAATTAAATTTTCGGGTTACTATCTATTTTTATTCATTTTTACTACATTTGTTTAAACCATGTTTAAACCGTAATAAATGAATACCTCCGTAAAAGTTCTATTATATACTTCTAAAATCCTTTCTAATGGTGAGCATCCGGTGATGCTTAGAGTAATTAAAGGTAGAAAAATTAAATATTTATCTGTAGGGTTTTCATGCTCTAAAGATTTATGGGATTTAGAAAATAATATACCCAAGAAAAAGCATGAGCATTATAAAAGAGCTAAAATTCTTATTGGCAAAAAAAAATTAGATGCAGAAAGGCTTATTATGGATTTGGAAAATGACGGCAAAAATCTATCAGTACATGAGATAAAAAGCAAGTTAAAAAAGGAGAAGGTTAGCAACCCCTTAATAATGGATTATTTTGAAATCATTATTAAACGTTTAATAGATAATAGTAAAATAAAAAATTCTGAGATTTATAAAGACACCAAACGTAACCTTTCCTATTTCATAAACGGAAAACCATTACATTTTTCTGATATAGATATTGAATTTTTAAATAAGTTCGAAGATCATTTAATAAAAAATGGTAAAGGGGGCAATACAATTTTCATATACATGCGAACTTTAAGAGCACTAATAAATAAAGCGATTAATGAAGGTTATTGTAATGAAAAGTATTATTCGTTTAAACGGTTTAGTTTGAGTAAATACAGCAGGATAAAAACTGCAAAAAGAGCAATATCGAAAGAAGATATTAATAAGATTAAAGAATTAAATTTATCAAAACACAAGAATCTAATTGATGCAAAAAATATTTTCCTATTTAGTTATTATTGTAGGGGTATGAATTTTACAGATTTAGTTTCTTTGAAGTGGAAAGATATTAAATCGGGGAAAGTAATTTATAAAAGACAAAAGACAGAGGGGTTATTTACAATTAAATTATTATTGCCAGCGCAAGAAATATTAGAATTTTATAAGCCATTAACCTTTGAAGGAAAAGAAAGTTATATATTTCCAATATTGAATCAGAATCATAATACTGCTCAATCTATTTTTAACCGTAAGGTAAAAATGTTGAGAAAAATTAATGCTAATCTAAAAGAAATTGCAGAACTGGCCGGAATAGAAACCATATTAACTACTTACGTTGCAAGACACACTTATGCAACTGTTTTGAAAAAAAGTGGAATTTCCATTTCTATTATTAGTGAAGCTATGGGGCATGATAGCGAAAAAACTACTCAAATTTATCTAGACAGCTTTGGAGACAATATATTGGATGAAGCAAGTAAATCAATATTGTAATTTATAAAATGGGGCTATCTCAATACATAGATAATATAAGCAAGCGTTATAAATTAGGGAATGCAACTGAACATACTTTCCGAGGCGATCTACAACACTTAATTGAAAGTTTAGCTCCGGGAGTTAGTGCTACTAATGAACCGAAAAGACAATCTTGCGGAGCACCTGATTATATTCTTACTAAAAAAGAAATACCTGTTGGTTTTATAGAAGCAAAAGATATTAATGATAGTGATCTAGATGGAAAAATAAAGAACGGCAACAAAGAACAATTTGACAGGTATAAAGCTGCACTCTCCAATATTATTTTTACGGACTATTTAGATTTTCACTTGTACATAGACGGTACATTCAAAACCTCTGTACGAATAGGGGAGATAAGAAAAGGTTTAATCATTCCAATACCTGAAAATTTTACTGCTTTTGAAAATCTAATTGAAAACTTTTGTATCCACATAGGCCAAACAATAAAGAATTCCAAAAAGCTTGCTGAAATGATGGCCGGAAAGGCAAAAATGCTTTCTGAAGTGATTGAAAAATCTTTGATAAGTGACGAAACACATCACGAAGACAGCACACTTAAAGATCAAATGAAGGCTTTTAAAGAAATCCTTATTCATGATATTACATCTAAAGAGTTCGCCGATATATATGCTCAAACCATAGCTTATGGAATGTTTGCGGCAAGGTTACATGATCCAAGTTTACAGACTTTTAGCAGGCAGGAAGCAGCAGAATTGATTCCAAAGTCAAATCCTTTTCTTAGAAAGTTATTCGGATATATTGCAGGCCCGGATATTGACGAACGTATACAATGGATCGTTGATAGCCTTGCGGATATATTTAGAGCTACTGATATTGCTTCCTTACTTAAGGATTTTGGCAAGGCAACTCAAACCCAAGACCCTATTATACATTTTTATGAAACCTTCCTAAGTGAGTACGATCCTAAGCTGCGAAAGGCACGCGGCGTTTGGTACACCCCCCAACCTGTTGTAAATTTTATTGTGAGAGCAGTTGACGACATTTTAAAGTCAGAATTTGAATTGCCCCAAGGATTAGCAGATACAACAAAAACAAAAATTAAACTAAACCTTCAGTCAACGGATAAACGTTATAAAGAAAATATCAAAACCATTGAACAGGAAATTCATAAAGTTCAAATACTTGATCCCGCTACAGGAACAGGAACTTTTTTGGCTGAAGTGGTAAAGCATATACATAAAAAATTTGAAGGTCAACAAGGCATTTGGAGCAACTATGTTGAAACTCTTTTGCTGCCTCGGCTCAATGGTTTTGAATTGCTGATGGCGAGCTATGCAATGGCTCATTTAAAGCTAGACTTATTGCTTACAGAAACAGGCTATAGACCTACGAAAGAACAGCGTTTTAGGGTTTATTTGACTAACAGTTTGGAAGAGCATCACAAAGATACAGGAACTTTATTTGCAAACTGGCTTAGTACAGAAGCAAACGAAGCAAGCCACATAAAGCGTGATACTCCAGTAATGGTTGTTATGGGCAATCCGCCATATAGTGTTAGCAGCAGCAATAAAAGTGAATGGATAGAAAAGTTGACTGCTGATTATAAAAAAAATTTGAATGAAAAAAACATACAACCGCTTTCGGATGACTACATAAAATTTATTCGTTTTGGACAGCATTTTATTGATAAAAATGGAGGTGGAATCTTAGCATATATTTCTAACAATAGTTTTATTGATGGAATTATTCATCGCAAAATGCGAAAACATTTATTAGAAAGTTTTGATAGCATTTATATTTTGGATTTACATGGTAATGTAAATAAGAAAGAGACTGCGCCAGATGGAAGTAAAGATGAAAATGTGTTTGATATTCAGCAGGGGGTAAGTATTAATTTATTTATAAAAACAGCAAAGAAAAAAAATAATGATTTAGGTAAAATATTCCACTTCGATTTATATGGTAAAAGACAATTTAAATATGATTTCTTATTCAAAAATCGATTAAGAGAAATCGAATGGGACGAATTAGAAAATGATAGAAATAACTTTTATTTTATAAAAAAGAATTTTGATTTAGTTGGAAACTATATGCAATGGTTTAGCTTAGGAGAGTTATTTCCCATTAACATAACAGGAATTAAAACTCATGATGATAATAATTTAGTAACATTTGAAAAAGATGTAGAGAATAGTCTTCCATATGATTATAGACCCTTTGATATTAGATTTATTAATTATGATTTAAAAAAAGTTGTTCGACATCGGTTCTCTGTGATGAAGCATATGTTACAAAATAATTTAAGTTTAATAATTCCACGTCAAGCTGTAACAGAAAATTGGAATCATGTTGAAGTTTCAAAGTACCTTTCAGATAATAGAATACATTACAGTAACAAAGGTATACCTATAGTTTGTCCTTTGTATCTCTACGCGGATAAAAATGTTCAGCAATCAATAGGAGTTTTATTAAGAACTCCAAACCTAGATGCAGCAATCGTAAATCTTATCGCAGAAAAGTTAGGCTTTACATTTACTAACGAAAAAGAAGCAACTGAAAACACTTTTGCACCAATTGATATTTTAGATTACATCTATGCAGTTTTGCATTCACCTACTTACAGAGAAAAATATAAAGAGTTTTTAAAAATAGATTTTCCAAGGGTGCCTTACCCTAAAAACAAAATATCTTTTTGGCTAATGGTAAAACTTGGTAGTGAATTACGGCAAATTCATTTATTGGAACATCCGATTATTATTAATTTCATTACTCAATATCCTGAAGATGGAAACAACATTGTTGGTAAAATAAGTTATAAGGATAGTAGTGTGTTTATAAATGAAACGCAGCACTTTAAAAATATTCCTGAAGTAGTTTGGAACTTCTATATTGGGGGTTATCAGCCTGCACAAAAATGGCTTAAAGACAGGAAGGGCAGAGTATTAAGTTTTGAAGAGATACTACATTATCAAAAGATAATAGTTGCTTTAAATGAGACTCATAAATTAATGGCAGAAATTAATAACATAGAAATAGAATAACTTATGGCAGAATTTTTAACAACCTCCGGTACTTCGCACTTCATTGAAGATATAATAATCGAAGCCTCGTCTAAGCTCGTATTAATTACCCCGTTTCTAAAATTATCAAAGACGTTTTATGAAAGATTAAAAGATGCAACTAATAGGGGTGTGAATGTAAAGATCATTTTTGGCAAAGAAGATCTTAAGCCAAATGAAAAAAATTCTTTGGCTGCGCTTAAAAACGTTGAACTCTATTTTCTCCAAAACCTACATGCTAAGTGTTACTTTAATGAAGTAAAGATGGTGATAACTTCTATGAATATGTATGAATTTTCTCAAAAAAATAATAGGGAAATGGGAGTGTTGATTAATGTAAAAGATGATAAACTTCTTTTTGATAAAGCTACAGCAGAAGCCAATTCTATTATTCAACATTCTGACTTTATAGCATTACAGAAAACACAAAGAATATTTTCCCCAAAAGAGAAGCAAACTACTGCTAATTTAAAAAAAACCTCCACGCCAATTTACCCAAAGCTTGGATATTGTTTAAGGTGTGAAAGTAGAATTCCTTATAATCCCACGAAACCTTACTGCTCCAGCTGTTTTGCTAGTTGGGCTCAGTGGGAAAATCCAACTTTCAATGAAACTGTTTGTCATGGTTGCGGCGAATTTACAAATCCTATTAACATGAATAAACCCTTATGCAATCCTTGTTTCAAAAGTTTCCCATCTCGGCAAGAAAAGTTTTAGTAACCAATTTTTCAACGCCGCTAACCTTTCTATGAGCTCTAGTTACTTTTTCCGCTTCTTATAAATTTCAATAAATATTTCAGGGAGTATAACGTTTTTTTTCGTCAATGAAGTAACAATACGTAATAATCAGTAATAAAACGTATTCTCTTTTTATATAATTATGGTTATTCCATATTTGTTCTATAAACAATAACAATGGATAAGATAATCGTAACTACCCCCTTTGAGTTAGAACATTTAATTCAAAAAACTATAAGCAAATTTTTATCCGAAAATACTACTCTAGCATCGGAGAGCACAAAACAAATTTTAAACATTTCTGAAGCTTCGGAATTTTTAAATCTTGCCAAGCAAACCCTTTATGGCTTTACAAGCAAAAATGAAATCCCATTTATTAAGAGAGGGAAAAAATTGTATTTCCGCAAAACCGATTTAGAAAGTTGGTTATTAGAAGGTAAACAGTTGACTAAAAATGAAGTGGAACTTGGGGGCTTTGTAATGCTTTCTAAAAAGAACAAAGGTAAATAACTATGGAAAGCATTTTCAAACAGGAGGTATCTCTTTATTCGAAAGTAAACAGCCTTTCGAATACTACACTTACAATCGAAAAGATGTTCGAACTTATAAGGCTAGAATCATTTAAGGAAGAAGTTGATCAAATTAGAGCAGAAAAAGATAAAGGAAAGCGTGACGAATTAAAAAAATCACTTCCAGCAGTAACTATTTCAGGATTATTTTATGGAAGAAGACTTAAACAGAATTTAATTAAGCATAGCGGGTTAATACAGGTTGACCTTGATAAGGTACTTAACAAAAATTTACTAAAAAAACAATTAATACAAGATCAATTTTCACTGTCCGTTTTCGATAGTCCCAGTGGCGAAGGTTTAAAAATATTAATAAAAATACCCCCTGATAAACAGGTTCACGAAAAATATTTTATTGCTATTGAAAGATATTATTTACTCCATTATAAAATCCAAATTGATAAAAGCTGTAAGGATATTGGACGTTTGATGTTTTTAAGTAGTGATAAGGGTATATACATTAATGAAAGATCAAAAGAAATTGACGTAAACGTTCTATCAGAAAGCGAGTTCTTGTTTACAAGCGCAATCCAAAAAATAACAAATAAAAATGAATTTAAAAAAGGTAGCCGGAATGACTTCGTTTTTAAAGTAGCATGTGAGTGTAATAGATTAGGCATAAATGAGGTTTTATGTATCACCTATTGTAAAAATTATTTTGTAGAAATAGGCTTTGATGGAGCTGAAATTTTAAACTGTATAAAAAGTGCTTACAAAAAAACCGAAGAATATGATTTAAACACAGAAAAACCTAAAAACCTTAAAAACTTAAAAAGTGTCAATTTATTACACCTAAGAACAGCAAGAAAAACTATAGAGGATGCAAAAACTAAGCCTATACCAAAAATGCTTTTTTCTGAATTTTGGCATGAAGGTGAAATATGTATTTTATTCGCAGACACGAATGTTGGTAAATCTATTTTAGCAGTCCAAATTGCAAATTCAATAAGCACCGGCGACTCTATTGAAGGATTTATATATGAGGCAGGAAAACAAAAAGTATACTATTTAGATTTTGAGTTAAGCGACAAGCAATTTCAAAAAAGATATTCTAACAATTACGAATCTGATTATCCTTTTGATGATAATTTTTTAAGAGTAAATATTAATCCAGACTTCACAGATTTTCGGGCTTTTGAGGATCAATTATTTGACGAATTGGAAAAAACAATTATTGAGTTTTCCGTAAAATATTTAATAGTAGATAATATAACTTACTTAAAAACCCAATCAACAGAAACCGCTAAGGATGCTTTACCTCTTATGAGAAGGCTAAAGGAACTTCAAATGAAGTACAGCCTATCAATTCTAATACTAGCACATACACCAAAGAGAGATTTATCTAGACAAATAACGGTAAATGATTTAGCAGGTAGCAGGCAATTAGCAAATTTTGCTGATAGTATGTTTACAATAGGAATAAGTTGTAAAGAATCTTCACATAGATATATTAAACAAATAAAAGTAAGAGCTACTGAAAATGTTTACCATACAGAGAACGTTATTGTCTGTAGCATACAAAACCCCTTTAATTTTCTGGGCTTCCAGTTTATAGGCTTTGGCGATGAAAGAGAACACTTAAAACATTTAAGTGAATCTGATAAAATGGAACTTGAACAAAATATTTTATCAATTAAAAAAAGTAATCCTTTATTAACTCTAAGGGACATTGCAAAACAAGCAAACACAAATGCAATGAAAGTAAAAAGAGTTTTAGACAAAGACTTGTAACACCTGTAACATCTATCAAAATGTTACAACGGTTACAAAAAATAAAAAAATGAAAGCAGAAACATCTACAAAAACACAATTAGCTAAACAATATAAAGTCCATTACAGCACTTTTATTAAATGGCTACAGCTAATACCTGATTTGAATTTAAGCACAAAGCAGAGATCGTTAACCCCTAAACAAGTGCAATTAATTTATAATCATTTAGGAGAGCCTTGATTATCTATTATTAATTATGGTTAACCCTCATTATCTGCTATTATGTAGAAATGACGGCTTTGGGTTAATTGATATTTACAGAAAAAAATATTATGTTTTCCACCTCGATCAATCCAAAAGCTTTACATCTGGAGGGTTTGGATACAATGACTAAAAAAGTAACTGTAGGTTTTAAATGCAATCCTAAAGTAAAATTGAAATTAGCAGGCGAAGCTTCAAAACTTGGATTAACCCTTAGTGAGTTCGTTGAAAATCTTTTGCTCAACTTGGAAAATGAAACGCAAGGTGGGACAATGGAGATTAAGAATTTAAAAGAACAAATTGCTTTTTATGAAAACGATATTATAAAAAAAATATTCCGAGAATATAAAGGGCAAACTTTAAGCTTTCAAAACCCGAGTGGGAAAGATTTAAACATTAAAATTGAAGACCCTAAAGATGTTTTTACAGTTATAATCAACTCTTATAAAATAAAAATATGATAGAACAATCTATATACCCGTTTAGTAATAAAAATGTAATTAGTTTACCAGTAATCTGTTTGATTTTAATTGTAGGATTGATGTTGTATTATTATATCCTTATTAGAAATAGAGAGACAAATTTTTAATTTTTATCTTTTATTTGTACCTAACTGCTCTAGAATCGAAGTTTGTACTATTTCACAATATTCATTAAAGGAAAGATTATCCCTCTTCACCCCTAAAGCCTTTAATATTCCTGGTAAGTTTGACAGAAAGACCTTATAATCAGTTATAATAGCTTCTTCTCCTGGCAGACTTCTTTTTGAGGAACTATATAACCAGGTTCTTACTTTTCTAATAGCTTCAAAGGAATTATTACCATGAGATTTTGTATCAATGCCGTTTAAGTCGCTTATGTAATGTAGATAGGAATATTTTTTCTTTTCAAAAATTAAAGCATTCTTTACTTTGTGCTGATCATCTCCAAATTTTCTACATCCAAAAAAGAGGCCTAATTCAAAAGGCATATTAAATCTAGGATAATTTTCTTCATTTAATTCGATTCTCGAAATATCATGTATACCATATTTACTTTGGTTTATACATTCAAAAATTTTATTTAATCTAAGATCCAGTGCGTTATCTTCAATTGAAGCGGTAATGGGACAAAAGCCACATCTATAAACACAATAAATCAAAGCGTTTAAAATTTTTTGATACTCTTTATCAAATGGGCAATTGATAAATACAAAATCTTGCGGAGTTGCTACTAATGGTTGCAATTACTTTTTATTTTTTACCATTCTACTTTTTGCAGCAACAGATTTGGACGCTCCTTTACTTCTAAAACGACCTGTTACAGAATTGCTATAAACTTTTTTTACTGCGCTCCGTATTTCTCCTGCCGGGATTGTAGTGGTCCGGGTCGTTGATTTTACATGAATTCGGCTCATATATTAAAGTTATAAAAAAACTAGAATAATTGCATAGAATCTTTAACCCTCGCAATAATAAAATTTATATTGCAATAATTAAATAGAGGAAGAGTACTGAAACATGATTAAACCTAACAGTTGGGGTTTGATAGCAGATTTAGTAGTATTCATTTGAAAAGGTAATTCCGGTTCGGGAACTTCTACAATTTATACTTTATGAACATACAATTATTGAAACAATACATTACCGATTACAAACAAAACTTTGATTATATCAATAAAGAAGAATTGTACAAATGGAAAGCTGTCAAACATTTCCAAGAGAATTGGGATATTGATTCAGTTGACTTTCCGGCAATGCTAAAAAACTCAATCAAAAAAACAGTTAATCTTTTGAGATCAGGACAATATTTTCCTTTGCGAATGCTTTTGTATTTTGTAGAAAAAGAGCCTGAAACAGTACGCCAACTTTTTAGAAATCTATATGATGAAAAATTAGACATTGGTGAAAGAATTACAAATTTTCAAACTCAGACTAAGCAGATTAATGAAAAATATTTTCCAGAGAAAAAGAATACCTACCAAGACCAGAGAGCTATAATCGTTTATTTGACACTTCACTACCCTGAAATTTATTATTTGTTCAAATTTGAGATGTACAAAACATTTTCTAAGAAGTTAGAATTGACTTTTACACCCAAAGCTGCTAAAATGGAAACAATATTTCACTTCAACAAGATATGCAACATTGTTAGACATTATATTTCCCAAGATCAAGAGCTACTTAAACTACATAATGACAGACTCACTGATGATTGTTATATTGATGAGAAACTTCACATATTGACACAGGACTTTATTTATGCTGTATCTCAACATTTAAATAAAATTGAAGCTTCTTCAATTATTATTCAATCAGCAATAAATCAAACCATAGCTGCAACTGATCTTTCTATAATTAATGACGCATTGAATTTTACTGGACGATTTGTAAATTTTATAGAAAATAGCATCGAAGCAAAGCGAATTGGTGACTTAGGTGAAATTTGGGTTTACGAACAAGAGAAACGAAAATTAACTGATGCAGGATTGTCCAATCTTGCAGAAAAAGTAAAGCACATATCTAACGACAATGGAGATGGCACAGGTTATGACATAGAATCTTATGACTTAAAAGGAAACAAACTTTTTATTGAAGTAAAAACAACTAAGGGCAACTTTAATGCTACTTTTTATGTTTCACGGAACGAATTAGAAAGAAGTAAAAAAGAGCAAGACAATTATTCTCTGTACCGAGTTTTCAAGTATGACGAAAACAACAACACAGCGGAATGTAAAATAATACAAGGTGATTTGTCAAACATTTGTAGCGTTCCAATAAATTACAAGGTTACTTTAAAAGCTGGTAATAATGTTTAAACTATGTTTAAACTGGTATGAAAATAAAAAGGTTTCAATTTCTTGAAACCTTTTGCTGTATTGAGTGGGAGCACACGGGTTCGAACCGCGGACCCTCTGCTTGTAAGGCAGATGCTCTAAACCAACTGAGCTATGCTCCCTTAAATTTTAGGAGTGCAAATATATGCTGTGAATTCAACTTTAAAAAATTTAAGTTGAGTTTACTGAGAATCAGTACTGGTCGGAGCCTTTAAGACTTTGATATCTGCTGTAATCATCAAATTTCAATGTCAATATTAAGCTTATGTTAGAGATATAAAATTTTAAAATATGTGTTTAATAATGTGAGGCTCGATAACATTCCCGTGTATAGAATTATGCTCATTACTATTTAAGTTTTCCATATTTTCTTTATTTAAAATTTCTTTATCCAAAATTTCGAATACCGAATTCTTACTTTTAAATTCAGGGATCATTAATTTCATTTGCTTTACAACGTCAGTGTTTTTATTATGCAACGCTAATTCAATAAGATAATTTACGTTAAGGTCAATCGAGGTAAAATCCTGATTATAGCCTTTTGATATCATTATTTTTTTATGATGCGTAGGCATAACTTTTTCCTTGTTATTCAGCAGCTCTTCAAACAGCTTTTCACCCGGTCTTAATCCTGTAAATTCTATTTTAATATCTTTGTCAGGGGTCATTCCCGCAAGTTTGATCATAGTATTAGCAAGATCAAGTATTTTAACGGGCTCACCCATATCAAAAACAAAAGTTTCCCCTCCTTTTCCTATAGTGCATGCGTCTAAAACCAACGAGCAAGCCTCAGGAATCGTCATAAAATAACGAATAATATCAGGATGTGTTACTGTTACAGGACCTCCTTTTTCTATCTGTTGCTTAAATCTCGGAATCACTGAGCCGCTTGAATCTAATACGTTGCCAAATCTTGTTGTAATATATTTTGTTGGAGGTTTTATATCTGTATGGCCGTTTGTGTTTTTATTTTTATGATGCAACGAGCCAATATACAACTCTGCAATGCGTTTGGTAGCTCCCATAACATTGGTTGGGTTAATTGCTTTATCAGTAGATACAAGAACGAAACGTTCAACGGAATATGTCTCTGAAAGATCTGCTAAAATTTTAGTGCCGAGAATATTGTTTTTAACTGCTGCAGAAGGATGTTTTTCCATTAATGGAACATGCTTGTAAGCTGCTGCATGAAACACTACCTCTGGCTTAAATGCAGCGAACAGATGCTTCATAGTTTCATTATCCTTAATATCGCCAATAAAATTTTTAATGTTATCTCTTTTGCCAAATTTTTGCGTCAGTTGATACTCTAATTCATACAAGCAGCTTTCTGACTGATCGCAAAGCATTATTGAATGTGGATCGATGTCTGCAATTTGTCTGGTAATTTCGCTGCCAATTGATCCGGCTGCTCCGGTAATAAGTATTCGCTTTCCTTTTAAATATTTTGTTACATGATCATTTGTTAACTTAATAACTGGCCTGTTTAATAAATCTTCAATCTTCACATTCTGAAGCTGATTTACAAACAATTGACCATGTATCCAGTTTTGCACCGGAGGAATTATCTTTACTTCAATATCCTGAGCAAGACAATAATTTACAATTTCATTTTTCAGCTCTAAATCAATAGCTTCATCAGCTAAAAAAAGCAATGTAATATTTTTTGAATGCGTCAGTTTTTTAATTTGATCAAACGAATAAATTTTGATATTATCTATTGTCTTACCCCATAATTTTTCATTCGTTTCAATAAACCCGGCAACATGATATTGATGGAAAGACATTTGCTCCATGGCATTTTTTAAAAGCGTACCATTTTTAGCCCCTCCGAATATCAAAACATTCTCAATTGCATCCTCTTTTATGCCCTGGTTCAGGCCATAGTCCTATGGGATTATACGATGCGCT
>JBBJOK010000317.1:0-3664 GCA_037721545.1 Chitinophagaceae bacterium | reverse complement strand
ACACCAAAGTGCAGCACCTTGCAAAGCTGCAACCCTTTAGCCGGCTTCATTTGCCCATTGGGGGAGGGACGCATTGTATTAACGCGGCAAAATCAAATCACGGCCCCAGCTGGAGAATGATAGTTTCATTAACGCCACAAACTGAAGCGTATGGTATTTATCCCGGGGGCCAAAGTGGGAACCCCGGCAGTAAGTATTACGATACTTTTATAAATTCCTGGGCAGATGGCAAATATTATAATCTCTGGGTAATGAAAAAGTCAGAAGAAGGAGATAAGCGAATAACAGGCATAATGATATTCTCAAACAATAAAAAGTAAAAAATAATCGCTTAAATTTTCTTCATTCATGCATAACAGATACATCAATGAAATTTATTAGTTCCTTATTCCTGATCGCATTGCTAAGCTTTTCAGCCTGCTTTTATCTTGAATGGTGGAGCATTGCGATTGTGGCTTTTGTGGTTGCGATTTTAATTCCGCAATCACCTGGAATGAGTTTTCTTACAGGGTTTCTTGCATTATTTCTTTTGTGGGGCTTATTAAGTTTTTGGGTAAGTAGCAGCAATGAGCATATTCTGGCACATAAAGTGTCAATGATTATATTAAGGATTGATAACCCATATTTATTAATGCTTGCTTCAGCATTAATAGGGGCTTTGGTTGCTGGTTTAGCAGCGATTACCGGCAGTTTTTTGAGAAAGAAAAAAGTTATGCTACATCCTCAATAATGTATGTTGGTGTTTAGCGGGATTTTACAAGGATAAATTTTTCATCAGCATTTTAATTTGCATTTGCTGTCCATTGCAGGGTTCCTGTATTGCATCCGAGAGCATTAATATTCATTCTGAATTTTCCATTAGCGGTATTCCCTTCAATAGTAGCTTCCAAATCAAATCGCCAGGTTTTCCATGATGACAAAAAATAAAATTTCAGGGTATTATGCCCGCTTGTATTCATAGTTTTCCACATAGTTTCATCTCTTACTATTGCAAAAATCCTATTAATTTGTTTCTTACTGCATTTATTACACTCATTTTATTTATGCCCTCCTCAATTTTTCGATGATAGTAAAGCTTTAATTCTTAATTATGTTGTATAGCAGCCATTCGACAGACAAAAATTAGGTTTCTAATTTTGGAAACTTCTCTTATCTTTGCAAAACGATTTTTATTTGAAATACTTTCAGACACGGTTTTTAGAAGAAGCAGATAAATTCATTGCAGGACTTGACCCAAAAGCTGCAAGAAAGGTTTTCTATAACATAGACCTTGCTGAACAAAGTAATGACCCCAAGCTTTTTAAGAAATTACAAAAAGACATTTGGGAGTTTAGGACAAAGTTTGGCGGTGTACAAATTAGGTTGCTTGCATTTTGGGACAAAGACAATGAAACTGAAACATTGGTTTTTGCAACTCACGGTTTTATTAAAAAGGTTGACAAAGTGCCAGCAAACGAAATCGAAAGAGCAATTAACATTAGAAAGAAATATTTTGAAAGCAAACTAAAAAAATAAGATTATGGCAAAGACAGCAATGAAATCATATTCACTTGCCGAAATGAAAGATAAATACATCGGCAATAAAGGCACTAAAGACAGAGACCAATACGAATATGAACTTCGTATGGATATTTTGGGACAAATGATAAAAACCGCAAGACAAGAACGTAATTTGACACAAAAGCAATTAGGTGAACTTGTTGGCGTTCAAAAAGCACAAATTTCAAAACTTGAGAGCAGTGCAAACAGTGCAACAATAGACACAATATTAAAAGTATTTAAAGCTTTAAAAGCTGACATTCATTTTAATGTGACCCTTGAAAAAAAACATTTACAGCTAGTGTAATCCTAAGGCGAACGCACTACATTAGCTTACCAAAAGCATGGCAGCAGAATATATCCTGAGGAGATTAATTGTGTTTTGGTTACTGCAGGCCACAACAATTCCTAAAAATCATAGCCGTATAAATTAATATTCTTTTATTCATGCTGTAATAATATGATTAAATGATTGGCAATGTAGTGAATATGGTAGCAATATATAGCTGAACAAATTTTAAGTAATAATGATAAGTAAATAAAACGGTATCAAAATCAAATAGGAGAAGCCCCATTAAAATTCATATAATTTTGATTATGCATAAAATCTTTTTATTATTCTTTTTCTTCATTTCTATACATTCTTACTCCCAAACGATTCAGGGTTCTGTGTTTGACGAACAGGGAAAAGTCCTTCCTTTTTCTTCTGTGTTTATAAAAGGCAGCCCACAAGGCGTTACCGCAAACAGCGCAGGCAAATTCAAATTAAATTTATCACCCGGAAAGTATACACTTGTTTGCCAACATGTTGGATACGAAAAACAGGAAAAAGAGATCACATTACAAAATAAGGATGAAGAAGTAAACTTTACACTAAGACTGCAACAATTTCAATTAAAAGAAGTGTTCGTAAACAGCGGTGGCGAAGATGCAGCTTATGAAATAATAAGGCAGGCAATTAAAAAAAGATCATTTTACAATAAGCAGGTAACATCATTTGAATGCGAGGCATATATTAAAGGTCTCGTTAAATTGCGCAGTTTACCCAAGCGAGTTTTAGGTCAAAAAGTTCCTGATGAAGATAGAAAGCAAATGAGACTGGATTCTACAGGTAAAGGAATTATATTTTTATCAGAATCTATTACAAAGGTTTCTATGCAACAACCTGATAAGATGAAACTGAAAGTAATATCAGGACGACAAAGCGGAAGCGGTGGTTTTGGTTTTAATTTTCCAACCTTC
The DNA here is from genome assembly GCA_037721545.1 of Chitinophagaceae bacterium. GTDB lineage: Bacteria > Bacteroidota > Bacteroidia > Chitinophagales > Chitinophagaceae > Ginsengibacter. The sequence goes on along the minus strand of JBBJOK010000317.1, from coordinate 883 downwards.
ATCACCCTATATGAAAATAATGTTTCAATGTTTACTTCTGCTACTAATCCCCGAGGATTTATATCGCCTATTGCTGATAATGCTTTAATTCATTATCGTTATAAATTTATAGGAAGTTTTTTTGAAGATGGCAAGGAAATAAATACGATCAGGGTGTCCCCAAAACATAATTATGAGCCTGTGTTTTCAGGAATATTAAACATTACTGAAGGTGACTGGCGGATTCATAGCTGCGACCTTTTACTCACCAAAAATTCTCAGCTTGAGCTGTTAGACTCGCTTCAGTTAATACAGATGCATAGTGCTATTACTGATGATGTTTGGCGTGTAAAAAATCAGTTAGTACATTTTAATTTTAAACAATTAGGAATTGATGCTGTTGGTGATTTTGTAAATGTATATTCCAAATACAATCTTAATCCTGTTTTTCCTAAAAATTATTTTAACAGGATAGTGATAAAGTATGATACTGCAGTAAATAAATATACCGCTGCATATTGGGATAGTGTAAGGCCTGTACCCCTGGAACCTGAAGAGATAAGAGATTATAAAATAAAAGATAGTATTTACCGGTATGAACGTGATTCTGTTGTTAGTAAAAGCAATATAGATTCATTAAAAAAACTCCAGGGCAATATAACGCTTAAACAAATCTTTTGGAGTGGGATAAACAGAACCCGATACCGAACCAAAGGAAACTATCAATGGCAAGTAGAGCCAATCCTAAAATCCATTCAATACAATACAGTTGAAGGGGGAGTAATAAATATTGATCCCAATTTTCAAAAGTATATAAAGAAATGGAAAACGAATGTTGCGGTTACAAACAATATCCGTTATGGTTTCAGCAATAATTTGCTAAACGCCTGGCTGGGCTTAAGCT
>JBBJOK010000316.1:0-3668 GCA_037721545.1 Chitinophagaceae bacterium | reverse complement strand
GGAAATGAGTAAAGAAATATTATGCCTGCTGCCACCATAGCTAACCATACGCACAGGAATATCAGGGATGGTTTCAAAAATTATTCTTAATACATCTTTTGTTTCTGTTATTTGATTACCAACAATTGATACAATGGTTTGATTGGTATCCACCTCCACCGTTCCAAAAAGTTCAAGCTCTTTAATTATTTCTTTGAGGTATGCATCATTGTCAATCGTTAACGATACGGCAACCTCAGAAGTAGTAACCATATCAATAGAAGTGCGGTATTTTTCAAAAACTTCAAATATTTTTCTTAAAAAACCATAGGCGAGCAACATACGGCTGCTTTTGATTTTAATAGCAGTAATGTAATCTTTTGCCGCCACCGCTTTTACCCCTACGCTGCCTGCTTCACTTTTAATACTTGTACCTGTGGCATCAGGTTGTAAAGTATTTAATAATTTAACCGGGATATTAAAATACTGTGCAGGCCAAATACTTGCAGGGTGCAAAATTTTAGCGCCAAAATAAGCAAGCTCAGCAGCCTCTTCAAAACTTAATTGTTCAATCGGCTTGGTATTTTTTACAATTCTTGGGTCGCTATTGTGCATGCCGTCAATATCACTCCATATTTCACATACTGATGCATTGGTAGCGGCCGCTATCAGCGAAGCAGAATAGTCGCTGCCACCTCTTTTTAAATTATCAACTTCCCCTTTTGCATTTCGGCAAATATATCCCTGCGTTATAAAAAGTTTTGTTTCCTTGTAACGATTAAGTAACTGGGTAAGCTTAACTTTTATACTCCCTATCTGTGGCTCATCCATCATGTCTATCGTCATAAAATCCAATGCCGGCAGCCATACATGATCTATGTTTTGTTCTTCAAGATAAATTCCAAAAAGTTTTGTACTTAATAATTCGCCCTGTGCAAGAATATCTTTATTTAAAGCTTCGCTGAAAGATATTTTGAGAATGATATTTAAAAATTCAAAATGTTCTGCTATAACATATTTCGCTTTGTTGTAGGCTTCCTCCGTTTTTACTAACTGGATAATAAAATTTTGATAATGCTGTTCAAGCGCATCAATATGTTGCTTGGCTGCTGGCCTCTCCCCTTTTGATAAACTGTTACTTATTTCCGATAAAGAATTTGTTGTTCCGCTGAGTGCGCTCAATACAACAATCTTGGTTTCATCACTTGCAGTTATCAACTTAGCGATCTCAAACATTCTTTCAGGCTTACCAACACTGGTGCCTCCAAACTTCATTACTTTCATGTCCGATCTACCGTAGGCAGAGATTTAGTTAAATGATTAAGAAGGATGCAAAAGTATTGTAATAGCTAAGAATTAAAAAAAATCAGTTTGCTATTAATTTTAAAGACACAGGATCATCAGGTTTGGAGATATCATATAATAAGATGCCTGTAGTAACATAACATATAAGTAAATTACCGTAAGGGATAACATCTTTGTAATTAGCGTCCTTTAACACTTTGCGTTCAACCGGCAAATAGGGATTATTAATATTGAAGATTTTTAATCCATTGCTGTTACAGCAAACATATAATACACTATCCTGTAAACCCAGCCCTTCCGGCGTTGGTACCTTAATAGTAGTTTTTAGTAATGGCTGAAAAAGATTTTTGATGTCGTAAACATATAAACCATCCTCTGCAGGGCCGCATCTTGTTCCTTTAAGTGTTACATATGCTATTGAATCGTTTGCTACAACGGGGTCACAACTGCGAAGGTGCCTGGCTTCTCCCATTTTTGAAGGGATACCGGGATTTTCTATTGAATAAATATATAACCCTGTGGCAGAACCTATGAACAACCTGTTTTTATAAGGATAAATTGTTTCCACATCAAAACTTACATTAACTGAGTTTGTTTTTATGGGGTTGGCAGGGTTAGTAATATTATACGTGTACAAAAAATAATTATCTACTGCATACAAATAATTTCCTACAATAGTAAAGCGGGCCAGCGAACCACCTTTCCCTACATCACTGGAAGCCGAATTTAAACTTGCTGAATCCGCTGATTCTTTAGTGCAGGAAAAAAGAAATAAAATGATAATCGCTGATAAAAAATATTTGAAAAGAAATTTCATAAAAATAAATTAAGATAGTTAGTTTTTAAAACACAACGCTTTAACTGAATCCTTACGCCAGCTAATTACTACACTGTCTGCTTTATAAGCCGGGCATTCATAATAACCAGCTTCAAGCGGTGTAGCGTAATAATAATTTCTTCTCCCTTGCGGAAAAGCTCCTTTTACCCTGCCGGTTTCTTTTACATTTTTAGTGTCAGAAATATCAACTACTACCAGATCATCATAATTATTGCTATAAAGCGTATTGCCTTTAATTGAAATTTGAGAACATCCGTTAATAACTAAAAAGCCAATCCTCTTAGCTGCAGCGGGAACATTGTTATCAATAACATGCAGCCCTTTACCAATTTCTGCCTGAAAAATAAAATTGCCTTTTGCATAAATATTACCTGGAACCACAACCGGTTGCGGCTGATCTAAATAAGCAATCCTTTTTGCCGATGTATCAATGCCGTAAATAGGTTTATTACCCCATACATTTCTTACCACGATAGGCGGTGAGGTTCGGGAATTTCGTGGGTCGATCTTCCATTTCCAACAGGAAGAAAGTGAGGAGAGCAATATAAAACAGGTAACTAATCTCATAACAATTTTTTTTATAGAGGCAAATTATCTTAAAAATGCTGCCTAATAATTATTAAATTTAAATAATTAATCTAAAAACCAACTTTAAACTTTACAGCCAAATTCTTTAGATCATCAACTACCTGCTGCAATAATGGGATACCATCTTTCATTCTCACTTCTTCCATCTCTCTTTCAATATCCCCGGGAATAAAGACTCTTTTCTCACCCTTTATTGTTTTTGCAGACCGGAATCTTTGGATCCATTTATCCATGTGGGTTTTAAAATCTTCAGCATTACGAAATGCATCTATTCGCATGGCGCCAAAAAAATGACCGATACCTTCTCCGGGCAGGTTTTCGGGCATAGCGATATATGCAGGAAACGGTGGCACCCATGGCCCATAATTAGCACCACTTAACACTGCAGAAAAAATATCTACAATAGATCCTAAACCATATCCTTTGTGACTGCCATGCTCTCTATCACCACCCAAAGGTAATAAGGCGCCCCCATTTTTTAAAGCATTGGCATCGGTTGATGGTTCACCATCTTTTGTTTGTGCCCATCCCGTTGGCATGGGAGCATTTTTTCTTTGTAAAATTTCAAGCTTTCCATTGGCAGCTGTTGTGGTTGCAAAATCTGCAACAAAAGCTGGCTCAATTCCCGCTGGTATAGCTACAGCAATCGGGTTAGTGCCTAACATTCTTTCAACAGAAAAAGTTGGTGCAACCAATGCAGAGGCATTCGTCATAGCTATTCCTATCATATCATTATCCAAAGCCATCATTGCATGCGAACCTGCTATACCAAAATGGTTACTGTTTTTTACACTAACCCAACCCGTGCCCACCTGCTTTGCTTTATCAATGGCAACATTCATGGCATAAGGCGCTATCACCAATCCTAAACCTGCATCACCATCAATGGTGGCGGTAGAGGGTGTTTCGTGAATTATTTTAATAGCGGGTATTGCATTTACTCTTTTAACTTCCCACA
>JBBJOK010000315.1:0-3669 GCA_037721545.1 Chitinophagaceae bacterium | reverse complement strand
GGATAGACTTGCACAATCTGCGGTTGATTAAATACGGTGGCACATTACACATTGATTGCCATTTAACTGTTCCCTGGTATTTAAATGTACGTGAGGCCCATGATGAAGTAGAAGCCCTTGCTACTCTTGTACAACATGAGTTTGGAGAATCAGTTGAATTATTTGTTCACTCAGATGATTGCAGGGAGTTTTCGTGCAGGATCTGTTATAAAAAAGAGTGCCTTGTAAGGTTACATGAGTTTGAAAACAGGGTGCAATGGAATATTGATAATATTATAAAAGATTCAAAACATAGAATGCCAATAGCTAAAGCTTATTAAATGCTTACCGGCAATAAAAAACAAAATTTTGAACCTTTCCCTTCTGCGCTTTCTGCAAAAATTTCTCCATTGTGTCTTTTAATAATTTCTTTTGAGATAAATAATCCCAAACCCAAGCCAGGAAAAGTTTCCCTGTTATCTCCTGTAATTCTGAAAAAACGATCAAAAACATTTTTAAGTTTAGAAGCAGGAATTCCTATCCCATGATCCTGTACACCAATTTTTATTTTATTTGATTCAATAACAGAAGTAATTAATATATCTGATGCTTCAGGTGAATATTTAATTGCATTGGAAATAAGGTTAGTTATAACCTGTCCAATTCTGTTACTGTCTCCAGTAATTATTTTTGTATCACATAGTTCAACATTTATTTTATGTGAGATTGCACTTCGCTGCATTTCTTCAACGGTCTCAATTATCAAATCATTAATATCAAAATCTTCTTTTGAAAATTGGAGCTGACCGTTTTCAATTTTCGTTGCATCCAGCAGGTCTACAATAAGTTTTGTAAGCTTATCAACCTGTTTATCCATTTTAGAAAGAAGATTTGCCGCCGGTTCATTCTTTTCCTTTTCAAACTGCATTTGCAAAATCTGTGTAAAACCTTTCAGGCTTGTTACAGGTGTTTTTAATTCATGCGATGCGATGCTTAAAAATTCATCTTTTTGTTCCAGCGCTTTCTTTTGATCATCAATATCAGTATTGGTTCCAATCCATTGTATTACTTTGCCTTCGTTATTTTTTACCGGATAAACACGGGTTAGAAACCATCGGTATACTCCGTCATATCTTCTAAGAGGAAAGGTCATTTCATATGGTTCATCATTTTGCCATACCACCTTTACATGTTCGATTACTCGTTTTATATGGTCAGGATGATGCACTTTTTCCCAGCCCCAGCCCTGCATTTCTTCCAATGTAGTATCTGTATAATCGTACCAGCGCTGATTGTACCAATAAATCCATCCATCTGGATTTGCCATCCATGCCAGATGCGAAATGGTATTGGACAACGTACGAAAGCGTTCTTCACTTAGTTTAATTTCAATTTCATTTATTCTTGATTCTGTGATATCTCTGAAATACCATGCCCATCCATAACTAGTGCCATCTTCGCCGATAACTGCATTCCCATACCTTTGAATAATACGACCATCTTTAAAAAGCACTTCCTCATTTGCTTTTTCATCCGGATGGGCATAACAATAATTTACCCGTTCAATAAAATCCTGCGGAGCTATTAATTGTGTCATGGCATATTGCAAAGCAGCAGCATCATCTTTACGTTTAATAATATCTTCCGGTATTTTCCAGAGTTCTACAAAGTGCTGATTGAAAGAAATCATTTTACCTTTCGTGTCAACAATTAAAATGGCATCCGGAATTGCTTCGTTTTGTGCTTCTAAAAGAGCTTGGCGATAGTTTAATGTTTCTTCCGTTTTTTTCTTTTGGTCGATATTGGTAAGGGTGCCCATCCAATTAATGATGGCCCCACTTTCATCTTTTCCGGGATTGCCTGTTACATAAAACCATTGATAACTGCCCTCTTTATCCCTCAGTTGAAACTCAAAAGTAAAAGACTCGCCGGTTTTTAGGCTGTACTGCCATTTGGCAAGCAGGGCATCAATATATTGCGGGTGAATGTATTGGGTCCATCCATTTCCTAAAGATTCTTCTGGGGTGCTGCCTGTATATTGATACCATTGTGTATTAAAAAAATCAACAATACCTTCTGGGGTTGCTGTCCATATCAGTTGGGGAAGTGATTGAGTTAAGGTGCGGAAACGATATTCGCTTTCTTCAACTTTTTTGCGTGCAGTAACCTGTTCTGTAACATCATATGCAAATACAAGTATGCCTTCAATTACACCCTGAAGGTTTTTAAAAGCCTGGTATATAAAATTTACATATACCTGTTGCAGCTTCCCCTTTTCATCCTTGATAATAAGTGACATTTCTGTACCAACAAATGAATTTCCGGTATTGTAAACTTTATCTAAAAGTTCAAAAAAGCCTTGCCCTTCAACTTCGGGAAGTGCCTCCCTCACCGGTTTACCGATGATATTTCGCTTACCTACGAGTTGCAGATAACCTTCATTGGCTAATTCAAGAATATGCTGCGGACCTTTTAAAATACCAAATGATGCAGGCGCCTGCATAAAAAAATTGTGCAATACCTGGCGTTCATTAATTAATTCACCTGATTGTTGTTGTATTTTTTTATCGAGTGCATCGTTCGCTAAAAGAAGATCATTAAGTTCTGTCCGGCTTGCTTCCAACCCTTCGTATTTAATGCTGATCCTGGGTGGTTCTATTGCAAGTTTATGCTCAACGATAGCTAATAATCCTACCAGGTGATCGGCGATTTTTTCCATATCAGTTAAGCCTTTTCGGGCTTCTTCCTCTTTTCCATCTCTGTACAAAGCAACAAGTCCTCTTGCCGAAGTATGAATGTCAGCATGTACTTTTTCTAATTCCTGCATTTCTGGTATATGCCCATACGCTTTTAATGCATGATTGTAAATCCATTTACCAACTGTACATTCAAAATGTGACAAAACAGGGGCTTCGTCAGTTAATTTTGCGCCGTATAAAATAGACCGGAGCTTCGATTTAAATAAAAGATGTTTTGCTTTTGCCTGATCAAAATCAAGATGAACGTTGCTGATAATCTCTGCGGAATTTCCCATCTCCATGTTTTCTTTTTACTTTCTGTAAATTTTTTTTAAGAGAATATAACTGTACCCAAAAGCAGAAAGGATAGATAAACAAACTCAAACTTATAATTTTTTGCCGAGACTAATTAAATAAAGCTTTCAGTTTTAGAAACTAAAATATACAATGCGGGAGGTAGAGTATTTAATTTATAGAATATTCAAACTCTTTTTAATTATTTCAATTCCATCAAACAATTGGTCTTTAGTAATTATTAACGGGGGAGCAAAGCGGATTTTATCACCATGTGTTGGCTTTGCAAGCAGCCCATTCTCCTTTAATTCAAGACAAAGCTTCCATGCAGCATCTTTATCATGGTGTTTTATTACTATTGCGCTAAATAATCCTTTACCCCGTATGGCGGTAATATGAGGGGATTTAATTTTTTCCAATTCCTTCTTAAAAATTTTTCCCAGGTTCTCAGAATTTTCAGCCAGATTTTCTTCCTTCAATACTTGTAAAGCTGTAATAGCCACTTTACAGGCAAGTGGGTTTCCTCCATAAGTACTTCCATGCTCACCTGGTTTTATAGTAAGCATTATTTTATTATCAGCTAGTACTGCACTCACCGGCAAGGTGCCGCCACTTAATGCTTTGCCAAGAATTAAAATATCAGGCCTTACATTTTCAT
>JBBJOK010000314.1:1225-3679 GCA_037721545.1 Chitinophagaceae bacterium | reverse complement strand
CAATTATCTCCTGCACTTCCTCATACGTAAATCTTCTATCACTATGAATGATCGTTTTGCCCAACCAAAAACTCTTGACCTGTGCCTTTTCATTTATTTGAAAAATGGCAGAAAAAGTGAATTTATTTTCATTGGGCCTAAGGGAACACAATTCGTTGGAAATTTTTTCAGGCAGCATTGGGTTAACCCTATCCGGCAAATACACGCTGGTGGCTCTTTCATAAGCACTTTCATCGAGTGCAGTACCAGGTTTTACAAAATGGCTTACGTCTGCAATGTGAACGCCTATCTCATAATTATCATTCTTCAATTTTCTTATTGAAATAGCATCATCAAAATCTTTAGCATCTACGGGATCTATAGTAAACGTGAGAATATCCCTGCAGTCTTTTCTTTTAGCAATTTCTTCTTCGTTTTTATTTTCATTTAAAAGCGATGTCTCCTGTAAAACTTCTTTTGTAAATTCCAGTGGAAATCCACTTTCAATAAGAATTTCCTTCATTGCCATATCGTTCACATCTTTTGCCTGTACAACACTAACAATTTCTCCTTCCGGTTTTTTTTCTCCATCTTCCCAGCTAATCAATCGTGCAACAACCCTGTCTTTATTTTTTGCGCCATTAAGTTTTTTAAGGCTAATATAAAAATCGGGCATAGGCTTTTGTGTGTCCGGAGTAAAAAAAGCGAAGTTTTCACTTATATCTATGGTGCCAATAAAATCAGTTTGCTTTCTTTCCAGCACTTCTTCTACTCTGCCTTCCGGTCTTTTTCCATTATGCTCTTTAATAGTTATTCGTACAGTATCTCCATGAAGGGCTTTGCCAAAATCGTGTGGGCGTATAAAAATATCTTTATCAACACCTTCAACAATTACATAGCCTATTCCAGAGCGGGTTATATCTAATTTCCCTTTTATGAATTTGCTTTTATTCTTAAAATCTTTACCCTTTTTCTTACTCATGCATTCGTGCTTAAATCAATAATTATTTGGTTGCAAAATACGCAAAGTCCTTTACATAGGTGGTAACCCGCCAGGTATCGTACATTCGTAATAACAATGAAAACAAAAATTATAACAAGAACTATCTGGCTGCTTTCATTGGTTAGTCTTTTTACTGATATGGCCAGTGAAATGCTTTACCCCGTTATGCCCGTATTCTTAAAAAGTATTGGCTTCTCTGTTTTACTTATTGGCGTGCTGGAAGGGTTTGCAGAAGCAGTGGCCGGTTTAAGCAAAGGTTACTTTGGCAAGAGGAGTGACATCACGGGTAAACGGTTGCCCTTTGTTCAGCTTGGGTATGCATTAAGTGCAATTTCAAAACCGATGATGGCTGTTTTTATTTACCCATTATGGATATTTTTTGCCAGAACAATTGACAGGCTTGGCAAAGGAATAAGAACAGGAGCAAGAGATGCATTACTGAGTGATGAATGCGTAAAAGAAAACAAAGGAAAAGTCTTTGGCTTTCACCGCAGTTTAGATACTATGGGAGCTGTACTTGGGCCTGCAATAGCATTGGCATATTTATATTATTATCCCGGCAATTATAAAACGCTTTTTATAATTGCTTTTTTTCCGGGAGTGTTTGCTATTCTTTTAACCCTTTTTATTAAAGAGAAAAAAAAAGTAAGAGATCCCGATGTGCCGTTAACTAAGTGGAATTTTCTTTCAATTTTTTCTTACTGGAAAAACAGTCCGGCGGAATATAAAAAATTACTGGTTGGCTTATTGCTTTTTGCCGCATTTAACAGCTCGGATGTTTTTTTATTACTGAGAATGAAAGAAAGCGGACTATCTGACACAGCCGTTATTGGAGTGTATATTTTTTACAATCTCATTTTTGCATTGCTTGCTTATCCCATAGGAATTTTGGCAGATAAATTAGGATTAAAAAAAATATTTCTTGCCGGCCTTTTTGTTTTTGCTGTTGTGTATGCAGGGTTTGCTGTAAACAGTAATCTCATTATATTTTTTGTACTTTTTTTTCTTTATGGCTTATACGCAGCAGCCACAGAAGGAATTTCCAAAGCATGGATAAGCACTATTGTTAGTAAAAATGAAACAGCCACAGCCATTGGAACGTATTCCGGTTTGCAAAGTATTTGCGCCTTGCTTGCCAGCAGTCTTACAGGATTTTTATGGTATTCATTCGGATCAGTTATTACATTTAGTATAACAGCTTGTACAACATTGCTGGTAATTGTATATTTATTATCTGCTCCATCTAAATCTTCACAAATAGGAACAGTTTAAAAAACCGGGCTATTTAATAATTCTACTATGAAAAATTATGATACCGTAACCGAAGCAGTAAAAGATTTAAAAGATAGAGGCTATACTATTGACTTTAATATTGCTTTTGATAAATTGATGTGTTCAGAAAATAAGATCTGCCTGCAACCTGATGAATTTGAAATAACTGAAGTTCATAGGTTTGAAGGCGACTCTAATCC
>JBBJOK010000314.1:0-1125 GCA_037721545.1 Chitinophagaceae bacterium | reverse complement strand
GCAATTGCTGATCCACAGCAAAGAAGCATTGATGATGCGTTAAAGGTTTTTAAAAAATACAATCGTGCTAAACCTGCGATCTACAAAAACGGAGATTATGATTATCAAAATCTTTTAAAAAGAGATGATGTGGATGCAGTGGTTATATGCACACCATGGGAGGGGCATATACCGCAAGGAATTGATGCACTAAATGCAGGCAAAATTGTTGGTATGGAAGTTTGCGGCGCCATGAAATTGCAGGATTGCTGGGACATTGTCAATACATCTGAGAAAACAAAATTGCCGGTGATGATGATGGAAAATGTTTGTTATAGGAGGGATATAATGGCAGTATTGAATATGGTGCGGCAAGGAATGTTTGGTGAGTTGATCCATACTCAAGGTGGTTATCAACACGATCTTCGTGGAGTATTATTTAATGATGGTGTTACAGCATACAACAGTGGTGTAGAATTCGGCCCTAAGGCATATAGTGAAGCTCAATGGAGAACCAATCATTATATAAATCGAAATGCCGAACTGTATCCAACGCATGGTGTAGGCCCGGTGGCCCTGATGATGGACATAAATCGTGGAAACAGAATGACAAAACTCTCCTCTGTTTCTACCAAAGCAAGAGGCTTGCATAAATATATTGTTGAACATCCCAAAGGTGGAGCAGCACATCCTAATGCAAAATTAAAATTTAAAGAAGGAGATGTTGTAAATACACAAATACAATGTGCCAACGGGGAAACTATTTTGCTCACACATGATACATCATTGCCACGTCCGTATAATATTGGATTTCGTGTGCAAGGCACAGAAGGCCTGTGGCAGGACTTTAGTACCGGTGGCCTGAATCAGGGATTTATTTATATGGAAAAGAAGATGAATAAAAGCCATAAATGGGATAATACAGAAAAATGGCTAACCGAATATGACCATCCATTATGGAAAAAATATGGGCAACAGGCTGATAGTGCCGGGCATGGCGGCATGGATTTTTTTGTGGATCACGCATTTATTGAATGTATTAAAAGGGGTACCGAATTTCCAATGGATGTATATGACCTTGCCAGCTGGTATGCAATTACACCGATAAGCGAAAAATCAATTATCCAGGGAGGACAAGTTCAAAAA